>CAZNRZ010000019.1:15609-19951 GCA_964575535.1 uncultured Lysobacter sp.
ACGGCGCGCGCATGCTCCACGCCGTCGCGCAGCAGCACGAAGGTCGGCCACAGCTTCACCCGGAAACTGCGGCCCAGCGGGCGGCCGCGGCCGTCCTCGATGCGCAGGTGGCGCACGCCCTCGCGCATGCCCAGCGCGTGCTCGGCGATCGGCGCGGCGGCGATGCAATGCCCGCACCAGGGCGCGCCGAATTCGAGCATCACCTCGCCCGGCATCGCCTCGACGTCGGCGCGCGAGGGTTCCTGTGCGACGAAGGCCTGCGCATAGGCCATGGCTCAGTGCCGGCCGCGACCGAAGCCGGGATCCTGCGCGCGGACCTTGGCCTCCCCGGTGTCGTCGTCGGCGCGGTCCCGGCGGTCGCGGTTGGCCATCGACGCGGGCTGGTTGCGCGAATCGAGGTCGCGGGCCTCGTCCTTCTTGCCCTCCTCCTGGGTGGCACTGCGCTTGGCGGGATCGGTTCGCATGGCGGTGTCCTCGAGTGGTGGTGCCGTCACGGCTTTGCTCGCGTGTGCTGCGGCGGGCGATCGGAGCGCCATGCTGGCCACGCCGGCGTTAGCTGCACAGCAGCGCGGGGTGACGGACGCGTAAGCCCGTTCTGACAGGCCGCGCATGCGCGCGCCGCTATGCTGGGCCCATCAGGATTCCGGAGCGGTTCGCATGCCTCGCCCGTCGCGCAGCTTCGTCCTCGCCGTCGCCATGCTTGCAGCGATGGCCGGCGGCTGCGCGCCCGCGCCGGAAAGCGGCCTGCGTCCGCCGGCCACGTCGCCGTCGGACGAAGACGAAGCACCGCGCACGGCGCGCACGCCGGCGAACGCCGACCTCGCCTCGTTCGCATCGCCCGCCACGTCGGGGACGGCCGCGGGCCAGTGGTTCCTGCAGGAATCGCATCCGCCGCGCGCGGTTTGGGGCGCGCCGGCCAGCGAAGGCGCGCTCACGTTCTCCTGCGACCTGGCGAGTGCGCAGCTCGTGCTGCACCGGCAGGCGGTGGGCGTGGCGGAGGACGTACGGCTTGTCTCCATCGACGCCGACGGCACGCGCATGGACTATCCGGCCGAGCGCGTCGATACCGCGCTCTCGCCCATGCTGGTCACGACCATCGCGCTCGACGCGCCGATCCTCGACCGCATGCTCATCGCGCAGCGGCTCGTCGTGACCGCGGGCGACGACGCGATCGCCACCGTGGCGCCGGGCCCGGCGTTGCGCGCGGTGGTCGACGCCTGCGACCACGATCCGTCGAAGTAATCGCGCTCAGCCGCGCGCGGCCAGCGTCGCCTCCAGCGAACGCGGCTTGGCGAAGAAGTAGCCCTGGCCCAGCTCGCAGCCCAGCGAAAGCAGCGCGCGACGCTGCTCGTCGGTCTCGATGCCCTCGGCCACCACTTCCAGGCGCTGCGCGCGCGACAGCGCGAGGATCGCGCGAACCACCGCGATGCTGCCGCCCTCTTCCTCCAGGCGCAGGTCGCTGATGAAGGAGCGGTCGATCTTCACCGTATTGAGCTTGAAGCGATGCAGATAGCTCAACGACGAGTAGCCGGTGCCGAAGTCGTCCAGCGCGATCAGCACCCCATGCCCGCGCAGCCGGTTGAACACCTGGCCGATCTGCTCGGGGTTTTCCAGCAGCGCGCCCTCGGTGACTTCGATGCGCACCTGCGCCGGGCTCGCGCCGCAGGCGTCGATCAGCCGCAGGAAACGTTCGTCGAGATCGGGCGAACGGAAGTGGCGTGGCGAGAAGTTGAGGTTGACGTACTCGCCCGGGCCCAGCAGGCGCTGCGCCATGCGCAGCGTGCGCTCGAAGATGAGCCAGTCGATCGCCTCCATGCTGCCGCTGGCGTCGGCCACCTGCAGAAAGGCGCCCGGCGCGAGCACGCCGCGCTCGGGATGGTTCCAGCGCATCAGCGCCTCGTAGCCGACGGCGGCGCCATCGTCGAGCCGGACGATGGGCTGGAAATACGGTTCGAACTCCTCGCGCGTGACCGCGCGGCGCAGGTCGCTCTCCACCTCCAGCAGCTGCAGCGCCTGCTCGTGCAGGCGCTCGTCGAAGACCTCGATGCGATGCCGGCCCGCGGCCTTGGCGCGGTACATGGCGATGTCGGCATCGCGCAGCAGCTCTTCCGGGCTGGCGTAGTGCGGCGAGCTCAGGGTGATGCCCACGCTGGCGCCGGTGAACAGCTCCTTGCCCGCCACCCGCACGGGTTCCTGCAGCGCCTCGATCACGCGCTGGCCCATGCGCAGCGCGCCCTCGTTGGAATCGAGATCCATCAGGATGGCGAACTCGTCGCCGCCCAGGCGCGCGACCATGTCGCGCCCGCCGCGGACGCAGTGCGAGAAGCGGTTCGCGACTTCCTTGAGCAGCGCGTCGCCAACGAGATGGCCCACCGAATCGTTGATCACCTTGAAGCGGTCGAGGTCCATGAACAGCACGGCGAAGCGGTAGCCCGGGTCGCGCTCGCGATGGGCCAGCGCGCGCACCAGCTGGTCGCGCAGGTAGGCGCGGTTGGGCAGGCCGGTGAGCGAGTCGTGCAGCACCTCGTGCTTGAGGCGCTGCTCGATCTGCTCGCGCACCTCGATCTGTTCGGACAGCTCGACGGTGCGCTCGGCCACGCGGCGCTCCAGGTCGGCATACGCGTTCTTGAGCTCGGCCGCGGCGCGCTGGCGCTCCAGGCCGTTGGCGATCTGGTAGCTGATGAAGGTGAGCAGGTCGCGGTCGCGCTCGGTATAGCCCACGCCCGGCGTGTAGCTCTGCACCGCGAGCAGGCCGATCACGCGATCGCCCAGCAGCAGCGGCACGCCCAGCCAGGCCACGGACTGCTGGCCGATCATCGCCAGCTCGCCCCGGGCGTGCAGGTCCTCGACATGGGTGATGGTGGCCGGATCGGTCATGTCCAGCAGCAGCGGCCTGCCGTAGCGCATCGCGTATTCGGAGATGCCGCGCCCCAGGCGCCGGCTCGAGGCCTGCTTGCCGAACTGGTCGACGAAGTACGGGAAATGCAGGTAGTCGGCGTCGTCGGATAGCAGCGCGATGTAGAAATTCCGCGCGTCGAGGAATTCGCCGACGATGCGGTGCACCGCGGCGTAGAACTCGTCGAGGTTGGTCGCCGTATGCGAGAGCTCGGCGATGCGGTAGAGCGTTTCCTGGATGCGCACGCTGCGCTGGCGCTCCTGGATCTCCAGGGTCAGCTCGTGGGTGCGTTCCTCGACGCGCCGCTCCAGTTCCTCCTGCGCGAGCTTGCGGTCCAGCGCGGTGAGGATGTGGCTGCCCACGTAGGTGAGCAGCGCCTGGTCGGCCGCGGTATAGCGCGGGCGCTCGACGTAGCTCTGCACCACGAGCACGCCGCGCACGCTGGCGCCGGCCATGATCGGCACGCCGAGCCAGTCGTAGCAGTCCGCGCCGATGTCGCGCATCGGGCCCGACACCTGCGCTTCCATGTCCGGGATCGAGCCCATCAGCGGATGGCGGTCGCGGATCACGTACCAGGTCAGGCCGCGGTCGAGTTCCGACATCGGCAGGAACTGGTCGGGGTCGCGGGTGATGGTGTCTTCGGTGTCGACGAGATAGATGAAGCGGATCGCGTCCTTCTGCTCGTCGTAGAGCGCGATGTAGAAGTTCTCGGCGTACATGAAGCGCCCGACGATCGCGTGCAGCTCGCGCAGCATGTCGGGCAGGTCCATTTCCGAGCTGGCCATGTCGGCGATCTGGAACAGCGTCGACTGCAACTGCTCCGAGCGCTCGAGCTGGTGCAGCGACTCGGTGAGCCGGGCCTTCTCCAGCACCGCGCGCACCACCGGCGCGAGCAGTTCGCACTGCGCGAGCACGTCGCCGCGCGAGCCCGCGGCGCCGTCGAGCACGAGCGCGATGCAGTCGTCGCCCTCCACGCGGATGCAGGCGGCCACGCGCCGTCGCGACGCGTCAGCGGCCCAGCCGTCGCCCGCACCGGCACGCACCGCGAGCGCCTCGTCCTGCGCGCACGGGCGCGGCGGCTCGAGCGTGCGCACCTGCCCGCCGGTGGCGCGCAGGACGGTCACGCGCTCGAAACCCTCGTCCTGCAGGTAAACGGCCAGCCCGGCGGCGAAGGCGGGGAGGTCGGGCGCGTCCAGCAGGCCGCCCAGTCGCCAGCCCAGCCGCTCCCCACCCCGGGTCATGAGGGGCGGCGGCGCGACGTCGCGGGGGCTGTTCGAGATGTCGATGGCGGGGTCCACGCGTGTCTGTTCCCGGCGACGGGCCGGGCGCTCCCTGTCGACCTTAACGGCCCGGGGGCGTGCGTTCTCGACCTTGGCGCACTGAATGCGTTCAGCGCGTCACGGTCGCGAGACGCAGGGATGGCCGGGTACGTACCAGCGCCAGGGC
>CAZNRZ010000019.1:20051-23863 GCA_964575535.1 uncultured Lysobacter sp.
GCGCGCAGCAGCACGGCCTCGCCCGCGCCGTCCCCGCCGCAGACGGGGTTGCAGCACCAGTGCATGCCGTAGACGAAATAGACGTAGAGATGGCCCGCCGGCCCGAACATGGCGGCAGTACGCGCGGTGGGGCCGCGATAGCTGTGCGCGGCGGGATCTATCGCGCCGCAGTAGGCTTCGGTCTCGACGATGCGCCCGCGGCGGCCGTCGGCGGCGACCAGCACCTTGTTGAGCAGCTCGGGCGCGACCACGCGCGGATCGCGCCGGTAGAACGCCCGCGCGAGCGTGCGGCCGCGGCGACGCGCGGTGGACGGCATGGGCGGATCGCCCGACGGCGGGTTCACGGCGCGCGGCCTAGGGTCGTCTGCCGCATCCATGGCCGTCGCCCATGCCCGTCCGCATCAAGACCTCAGGCTGCCTGATCAGCATCGTCGCCTCGATCGTGCTGACCATCGCGCTCAACCTCATGCTGCGGGGCTGTACCTGAGGTCAGCGCGCCGCAGCGGCCGGTTCCTCGAAGGGCAGGCGCACGGCGCCGGTGGCCTGGATCGCCATGTCGGCCCCCTGGTGGCCCGATGGACTGGCGTCCACGATCAACAGGATGCGGCCGGCCGAGATCTCGTCGTCGAACTTCTGCCGAACCGGATCGGGCAGCGCCGAGCCGAAGATCGACGAGGCCATGCCGCCGGCCGCCGCGCCCGCCAGCGCAGCGATGCCGGCACCGGCCAGGGTGATGCCGATCGGCGCGATCACCATCGCCGCCAGCCCGAGCAGCAGCCCGGTGGTGCCGCCGGCGGCGACGCCTTTCATCGCGCCGTGCATGAAGTCGCCGCTGGCCTCGCGGTCCTTGTTGGGAATGGAGTCGAGCTCGATGTCCGAACGCGCGACGAGGGTGAGGCAGTCGTCGCCGATGCCGGCGTCACGCGCGGCCTGCATGGCGTCGCGCGCCTGGTCGAGATCGGTCGTGCTGTAGACGTGGCGGGTCTTCATCGAAGCTCCTGGAAGCAGGGCGCGCGTGGACGCGCCGGTCGCCGGCAGCGTCGCGCGGGCGCGGTGCAGGAGACGTGAGAAGCGGCCGGGCGATACTGTGGCGATGACCACTCTCGATGCTTCCCCGATCCGCATGGTCGGCTTCGACGCCGACGACACGCTGTGGCGCAGCCAGGACTACTTCGACGACGCGCAGGCCGCGTTCGAAGCCATCCTCGCGCCCTATGTCGACCTCGCCGACGCGCGCCTGCAGGAGCGCCTGTACGCGGTGGAGAACCGCAACATCGCGATCTTCGGCTACGGCGTGAAGGGCATGACGCTTTCGATGATCGAGGCCGCGGTGGAGGTCACCGGCGGCCGCGTCACCGGCGCCGACGTGCAGCGCATCCTGCGCCTCGCACACGACCTGCTGCGTCATCCCGTCGAATTGCTGCCCGGCATCCGCGAGGCGGTGGAAGCGGTCGCGGCCTCGCATCCCGTGGTGCTGATCACCAAGGGCGACCTGTTCCATCAGGAAGCGAAGGTGCGCGACTCCGGCATGGCCCACCTGTTCCGCCGCATCGAAGTGGTGAGCGAGAAGGACGTGCCCACCTACGCGCGGCTGATGCGTGAGTTCGGCATCGACGCCGCGGACTTCGTGATGGTCGGCAATTCGCTGCGCTCGGACATCGCGCCGGTGCTCGCACTGGGCGGCTGGGGCGTGCACGTGCCGTATCACACGACATGGCTGCACGAGCGCGAGGCCGAGGTGCCCGACCGGGCGCGCCTGCGCGAGGTGCACGATGCCGCGTCGCTGCCCGCGGCGATCGCCGACATCGAGCGCGCGCTCGGCCCAGGCCCAACGGACGCTAAGTAGAACCTGAGTGTCAGCCGCACGGCCCCGGCGCGGTTATGAACGGGTTCACCTGCCGCCACGCAAGGTCGACCCATGCCCCGCATGGTGCGGGTCGTGACACGAGGAGACTCCCATGGCTACCGCCCGCTGGCTCGCGCCTGCCGCCCTCGCCGCCGCCCTCGGCTTCGCCGCGCTGGTCCCCACTCCCGCGAAGGCGCAGTCCGCCGATATGGTCCGCACGATCGTCGACATCGCCGACGTGGTGATGCGCGGCAACCAGCCCTACTACCGCCACGGCGACTACGGCTACGACGACCGGCTGGTGGCCAGCCGCGACCGCTACGGCCGCACTGTCTACTACCGCGTAGCCGACACACGCGGCTATGACCGCAGCGGCCCGCCGTACGGCCGTGCCTACGGTTACCGCGACACCAACACGCGCCGTACGAAGTGCAACAAGAACGGCAAGTGCAAGGTCGAGTACTACGACGCGCGCCAGGACCAGCGCCGCTATCGCGGCTGGTAAGACACCAGGCGCGGGATGCGTCGCAGGGCTATCGAAAGCCATGGCTCCGGCCATGGCTTTCCTGTTTCCGGGCCGCGCCGCGCCGCCACCCCGCCTTCATCCGCGCGGCGCATGCTTGCCGGCCGCCGCGACCGGCGGAATCATTCCCGTCGCAATCCGCGTCCGACGCGATCGAGGTCCACCATGCGCCCGCTCTCCCGTTTCCGCCCGCTGCTGCTCGCGCTCGCGCTGGCCACCGGTGCACCGTCGTTCGCGCAGGATGTCAGCGCCGGCTTCGACCCGCGCACCGGCGATGTCTGGGTCGACACCTGGCTGGGCGACATCAACCGCTATGGCCGCACCTACCGCGAGCCGTTCGTCGACGAGCTGGTGCGCTACCACGGCGCCCCGCGCGAGCTCGTCGTCGAACTGCTCGGCCGCCCGGGCTGGACACCGGGCGACATCTATTACGCCTGCAGCCTCGCCGCGGTGCTCGGCCGCCCCTGCCGCTACGTGGTCGACGAATACGAGCGCGACCGCGAGGCCGGCTGGGGCGCACTGGCCCAGCGCCTGGGCATCAAGCCCGGCTCGGCCGGTTTCCACCGCCTCAAGCGCGGCTTCGTGCCGACGTACGACCGCTGGAGCCGCCCGATCCAGCTCGACGCCGATCTCGAGCGCACGTTCCCGGGCCGCGGCAAGGCCAAGGCGTCCGTCGAGCGCGGCGCGGCAGGACGGGACGCCGACGCTCCCGGGTCGAAAGGCGAGCGTGGAAACGCCCCGCCCCGTGCCCGGGCAGGGAACAGCGAGACGAAAGGGGCCGACAAGGCCGGCCGGAGCGACGAAAAGGCGGAGAGGGCCCAGCCCACGCGCGAGGCCGCCCCGCAGAAGGCGCGCGACAGCAAGGACAAGGGCGGAAAAGGTGAGCGCGGGAAAGGCGGCGACAAGGCCGGCAGGGGCGGCAAGGGCTGAGTGCCTCCGCAGAGCCCGATTCGATCCGCGGCCATGCCGACCGGGGCGGACTGAAGCAGGCCGGCGCGTACGTCGCACCAGCGCGCATCGATCGTTGCTCGGCGGTGCAAGCCTGTGAGCCGTACCGTTTCGACTATCAAGACCCGCCCGACGACGGGCCTATGGCACGCCAGCACTCGAGGCACGCGGCAGATAAACCCAGTCCGCCGCCTTTCACGCGGACGCAGAAAAGCCGACCATGCAGGGCATGGCCGGCTTTCCAGTAGTGCAGCGAGCGCGTTCGCCGGAGGCCGGCGTCGCGGCTCAGTACATGCGCTGGCGCTTGGTGACGTCGCGCGACGTACGGCGCGACTGGCGCTTCACCGCCGCGGCGGCCTTGCGCTTGCGCTCCTGCGTCGGCTTCTCGTAGAACTCGCGCTTGCGGGTCTCGGCGAGGACGCCGGCCTTCTCGCAGGTGCGCTTGAAACGGCGCAGGGCAAACTCGAAGGGCTCGTTTTCGCGGACTTTGACGCT
>CAZNRZ010000020.1:0-1505 GCA_964575535.1 uncultured Lysobacter sp.
TCGGATTCGAATTTCGCCGGCATCGCCGAGCTCATGCGCCAGCGGGTGAGGCCGGCCAGCGGGCGCAGGCTGCGCGGGCTGAGGTCGCGGGTGAGGCGCGCGCCGTCGGGTGCGGCGAGCGGGATGTCGAGCGCAACCAGCTGGCGGCGGTCGGTGGGCTCGACTTCCAGCTCGTAGCTCCAGCGCGTTGCCGACGGCGCCACGTCCGGCACCGGCCAGGCCTCGAACTCGTCCGGGCGCGTCCAGGTGCGGCCGTCGAAATCCACCAGCACCGGGCCGCGCCAGTACAGCGACGAACGCACCGGCGTGGCGCCGATGAAGCGTGCGCGCGCTGCCACGGTGTCGTCGGTGAGCAGGTCGAGCCAGTCGCCGGGCGCCATGCTGTCCGACAGCCCGGTGCGCGCCTGCGCGCGCTCGGGCACGCCCCACAGCGGCGAGGGGATGCGCGGGAAAAGCCAGAACACCGCCAGCGCCAACGGCAGGCCCAGCGCGACCAGCCTGAGCACCTGCCGCAGCGATGCCGTCGGCGCGCCCGCGGGCACCTCGCCCTCGGCGGCGGCCAGGCGCTGCAGCGCGGCCAGCGCCAGCAGCACGGCGACCAGCCCCAGCACCAGCGTGAGCGGGCCCTGGTCGAGCAGGAAGGTGGAGAACGGCGCGAACAGGCCGAAGCCGACCAGGCTGCGCGCGTCGCGCAGGGTGCTGGTCTCCGACGGCTTGAGCGCGAGCATGGCGGCCAGCAGCGCGCAGCCGGTGTCGCGGCCGAAGCGCATGTCGAACTGCAGCAGCACGACGGCCAGCACCGCCACCGCCAGCAGCGCGCGCACCCCCGCGTGCAGCGGTCGCCGCCACGACAGCGCGGCCACGATCACCGCGGTGAGCGCGATGGCGATCGCGGTGGGCCCGGGCAGCTGAAGCAGCAGCGGCAGCAGGCACGCGGCGGCCACCGCCAGACTCCAGCGGCGGCTGCCCTCGTCGATGCGGTGGCCGATCGCGTCAGCCATCGGGCATCAGCGCGAGCGCGCGCAGGCAGGCGTGGCGATGGGCGGGGCCGCGGTCGGGGCCGAGCGGCGCATGTCCCGGCAGCTGCAGGCGATAGCGGCGGCCATCGCGCTCGGCCTCCTCGATCCAGCGGGCCAGCCGCGCGATCCGGGTTTCGGTGGGCAGGCCGGGCAGCGCCTGCCAGTCGAGCATCAGGTCGACGCCCGCGGGCTGCTCGTACTCGCGCACCAGCAGCGTGCCGCGCCGCGCCGACGGCTTCCAGGCGATGGTGCGCGGCGGGTCGCCCGGGCGATAGCTGCGCAGGTGGTGCACGTCGTCGCCGGCGTGGTGCAGGCGGTGGCTGGCGGGATCGCCGGAGCCTTCGGGCAGCGGCGGCGCGGCCGGCTCGGGTGCCGGGTAGACGAGCACGGGCGCCTCCGGCCAGGCGTAGGACCATGCGCGCGCGAGCCCGAGCGGCCAGGTGGTCGAGATGCGCAGGCGCGGCACGTCGAGCCAGCCGCGGCGCG
>CAZNRZ010000020.1:1605-16992 GCA_964575535.1 uncultured Lysobacter sp.
ACGCGAACGCCCGGATGCCGGCGGCTGCGCGCCAGCAGCGCCTGCACGTAGGCGATCAGCGCCTCGCTGGCATGCACGCCGGCCACCGCGCCGCGCACGGCGTCGAATTCGCCGGGCGCGAACTGCGGCGACACCTCGGCGATGAGCTGGCGACGGTCGGCGCCCGAAAGCAGCGCGCGCTCCGCATCCTCCCCGGGATAGCCCAGCGAGAGGCGCAGCAGGAAGCGGTCGAGCTGCGAATCCGGCAGCGGATACGTGCCCGAGAGATCGACCGGGTTCTGCGTGGCGATGACGAAGAACGGCGAGGGCAGGGGGCGGGTGACGCCGTCGATGGTCACCTGGTGCTCGGCCATCGCCTCCAGCAGCGCGCTCTGCGTGCGCGGCGGCGCGCGGTTGATCTCGTCGGCCAGCAGAACCTGCGCGAACACCGGGCCGGGATGGAACTCGAAAGCCTGGCGCGAGGCGTCGAAGACGGACACGCCGAGGATGTCCGCCGGCAGCAGGTCGGAGGTGAACTGCACGCGCTGGAACTGCAGGCCGACGGTGGCCGCCAGCGCATGCGCGAGCGTGGTCTTGCCCAGGCCCGGCAGATCCTCGATCAGGATGTGGCCGTCGGAGAGCAGCGCGACGAAGGCCAGCCGCACCTCGTGCGACTTGCCCAGCACCAGCGAATTGACCTGCGTCTGTGCGCGGTCAAGGGCGTCGCGCAGGGCCTGCGTTAGCATGCCGCCGGCCGGGGATGCCGCCATCGTGTATCTCCGCGAAATGGACGCGACGCATGCGGCGTCGTGGACGCTGGCGACGGCCCGGGCCTCGCCGTCATCGAGTGTAGCGAGGTCGGATGAGGATGCAGTCGGAGCCGGCGGCGGAACGCGCGCGCCGGACGTTCTGGGCGTTGTGGGCCGCGGTGCTGGCGATCAAGGTCGCGGTGGCCGCGCGCCTGCCCCTGTTCGTGGACGAAGCCTTCTACTGGCAGGAAGGCCAGCACCTCGCGGCCGCGTACTCCGACCTGCCCGGGCTCACCGCGTGGATGACGCGCCTGGGCGTGGAGATCGGCGGCGACAGCACGCTCGCGCTGCGCGCGCCGTTCCTGCTCGTCGCCGCGCTGGTTCCGCTGATGCTGGTGCGCATCACGCGCCGCGCGTTCGGCGAGCGCGAAGGCTGGATCGCGGGCAGTTTCGCGCTGCTGCTGCCCCTGTCGGGAAGCCTCGGCCTGCTGGCCGTACCCGATCCGGTGATGGCGCTGGCGACGCTGCTCTGCGTGGATGCCGGCGCGCGACTGCTGCGCAATGTCGATGCACGCGCATCGCTGGAGCTCGCGGCCGGCCTCGCGCTCGGCGCACTCAGCCATTACCGCTTCATCGCGGTGATCGGCGTGGGCTTCCTGGCGTTGCTGATGCTCGCCGACGGCCGCCGCGCGCTTCGCGATCCGCGGGTGATCATCGCCGTGCTCGTAGGGGCGGCGGCCTGGGCGCCGCTGGTGGCGTGGAACTACGACCATGCCGACGCCGGCCTGCGCTTCCAGCTCGTCGACCGCCATCCGTGGGCCTTCCACGCGGAAGGCCTGTGGTTCATCGCCATCCAGACCCTGCTCGCGACGCCGCTGCTGTTCGCCGCGCTCCTGCTCGCCGGGCGCGCCGGCCTGCGCAGCCCGCTCGCCAGCGCACGCTATTTCGCCTGGCTGGGTCTGCTGATGGTCGGCGGCTTCTTCCTGCTCGGCTTCTTCGCCGACACCGAACGCGTGAGCTTCCACTGGCCCCTGCCTGGCCTGCTCGCGCTGGTGCCGTTGCTGCCGCGCCTGCTCGACGCATGGCCGCGCGGGCTGCGCATCGCCACCGCGGCGCTCGCCGGGGTGGGCCTGGTCTCGGTGCTCGGCTACTACGTGGCCGTCTCGATTCCGCCACTGCGCGCACAGGTCGCGGCGGAGAAGTGGTATCCGGCGAATTTCGCCGGCTGGGAGCCGCTGGCCAAGGCTGTCCGCGAGGAACTCGCGTCCATGCCTGCCGGCACCCGCGTGGTCGCCGACAACTTCAAGGTCGGCGCCGAACTCGGCTTCGCGCTCGGCGATCCGCGCATTCCGGTGCTCGATCACCCGCTCAACCACAAGCACGGGCGCGCACCGCAGCTGCAGCTGTGGGGCCTGCATCGCGAGAGGCTCGACGGCGCGACGCCGGTCCTGCTCGTCGTCGGCGTGAGCGAGGTCGAGTTCAAGAACCTGCATCGCCACTACCTCGACCTCTGCCGCCGCGTCGGCCCGCTGCCCGCTCCGCGCATGCTGAATGTCGATCACGGGCGCCAGCGCCTGGCGCTGTTCCGGCTCGATGGCCCGCGCACCGGGGATTGCACCGCGCCGGCGATCGCGTGGATCGACGCCCCGGCGTCCGGCAGCCGCGTGCCGCCACGCTTCGAGGTGCGCGGCTGGGCATTCCGGCAGGGCGTGGGAATCGACAGGGTCGAGGCCACGATCGACGGCCGCGTCGTGTCGACGCTGCGCTACGGTCTGCCCTACGACGGCCTCGACGCGTCCTGGCCCTCGCTCGACGACCCGGGCACGCCGGATCTCGGTTTCCGGGGCATGGTCGATGCAGGTGCTGTGGCGCCCGGCCGCCATTGGCTCGGCCTGCGCCTGCACGGCCGCGACGGCAGCGTCGAAGCCTGGCCGGAGATTCCCGTGGAGGTCGCGGCGCCGCGCTAGGGCAGCGCGAAGCCGGCCTCGCGCAGCAGGCGCGCCGTCGCGATCAGCGGAAGGCCGATGAGCGCGGTCGGGTCTACGGTCTCGATCGCATCGAACAGCGCGATCCCGCGCCCTTCCGACTTGAAGCTCCCCGCGCAGTCATAGGGCGTCTCGGCATCGACGTAACGCGCGATCTCGTCTGCGGTGAGGCGGCGGAACCGCACCATCGTGCGGTCCACGTGCAGCGGCAGCGTGGCGTCGTCGCGCGCCAAGCAGACGGCCGTGTGGAACACGATGCCGCGGCCCGACATCGACGCGAGCTGCGCCAGGGCACCGTCGCGGCCGCCCGGCTTGCCCAGTGCGACGCCGTCCAGTTCCGCCAGCTGGTCGGACCCGATTACCCATGCGTCCGGCCGGCGCGCCGAGACGGCGAGTGCCTTCTCGCGCGCCAGGCGCTCGACGAGCGCGCCGGGCGATTCGCCGTCGCGCGATGCTTCGTCCACCTCGGGCCGGGCCACGTCGAAGGCCAGCCCCAGCCGCTCGAGCAGCTCGCGGCGATAACGCGAGGTCGAGCCGAGTACGAGGCGCGGCGCCTCAGGCGCGCGGTGCACGCGCTTCCTCGATACGGGCCAGCTGGTGTTCGATTCGATCGCGCGCCGCGTCGATCGCTTCGCGCACGCCGGCAAGCTGCTGCGGGCTCGCATCCGCGCCGTGATCGCGCAGCCACAGCCGCTGGCGCAGCATCTCGCGCAGCGCCTCGCCGACGGGATCTTCCCTCGACTCGCCCGCCACCGCCTCGATCTCGGCGCGCGCCGTGCGAAGGCGGTCCTCGAGGGCGTCGGCGGCGTCCAGCACGTCACGCACGGCGCGCTGATGGGGCGACAGGCGCCGCGCGCGCGCCCTGAACACGGCAAGGCAGGCAATCGCCGCCACGGCGGCAAAGACGAGTACGGCGGCGGTCACGGCGCTCTCCGGAAGGGAAGCGCGAGTCTGGGGCCCCACACGTGGACGCGGCAAATCGGGGTGGCCGTCGCCTGGCGCGTTTGACAGCGCCGACGTCGATGCCTACCATTCCGCGGCTTATGTCCGCCGAATCGTCCCGTCAGTCGGTGCCCGAGACGCTGGACGCATGGCGCCAGGTCACGGCGCGCCGTGGTTTCGAGGGCCGTGTCGCCCTTCGCTCGCTGACCCGCCTCGCCGACCTGCTCGCCGAGCCGGAGGGCGAGGTGGCGTTCTCGCTGGAGTTCGATCGCGACACGTTCGGCATCGCATATGTCGGGCTCGTCATTTCGGCCGACCTGCCGCTTCTGTGTCAGCGCACGCTGGAGCGCTTCCTGCTTCCGGTGCGCATCGAACAGCGGCTGGGGCTCATCCGCAGCGAGGCCGAGGAGGCCGGGCTGCTTCCGGGGTACGAGCCGTTCCTGCTCGACGAATCGGGCGAGCTGCGGCCGCTGGACCTGGTGGAGGACGAGCTCATCCTCGCCGTGCCGGTGGTGCCGGTCATGCCGGGGACCGAAGCGGTCGAGCAGGAGTGGTCGGGCGGGGCCGCGACGGCGGTCGAGCCCGAGCGGCCCAACCCGTTCGCGGCGCTGGCCGCACTCAAGAAGCAGCCGGACTGAGATCCACCCGGCGACCATGGCCCCTGCAAGGGCCGTGTTCCATGGTGATAAACCGATTTCCGCATGCTGGTCATCGCGCCGAATGCGGGCGATAATTTCCTCCTTTCGGCCCGGGCCGCACCCGTCGCCGCCACACGTTTCACCGGAGCATCCCGATGGCCGTCCAGAAGTCCCGCGTTTCCCCTTCCCGCCGTGGCATGCGCCGCGCCCACGACGCGCTGAGCGCCAAGCAGCTGGCGACGGACCCGACGACGGGCGAGACGCACCTGCGCCACCACGTGACCGCCGACGGCTACTACCGCGGCAAGAAGGTCATCGACACCAAGTCCAAGGTCGCCGACGAAGAGTAAGCCCGTCGCGAAGCGCGCAGCATGACGCCCCGGCCCTGTCGCCAGCCGTCGCCGCCGCGCTTTCCGGGTAGCAGACGATGCGACCTACGGGTCGCATCGTCTTTTCCGGTCGCGCCATCCGCGCGCGATCCTCGCGGGGGCGGTGGCCCGACCCTGCGCACCAGCGGGGCCAGGGCATGACCCAGAACGTCTTCTCGCGCATCGCGGGCACCGGCAGCTACCTGCCGGAGAAGGTCCTCACCAACAACGACCTCGCGCAGTTCGTCGAGACCAGCGACGAGTGGATCGCCGCGCGCACCGGCATCCGCGAGCGCCACGTAGCCGCCGAGGGCGAGACCACCTGCGACCTCGCCTTCCACGCCGCCACGCGCGCGATGGAAGCCGCGGGCGTCACCGCGGCCGATATCGACCTGATCGTGCTCGGTACCACCACGCCGGACATCATCTTCCCGTCCACCGCCTGCCTGCTGCAGAACCGGCTGGGCGCGGTGGGCTGCCCGGCCTTCGACGTCAACGCGGCCTGCTCGGGCTTCATCTACGCGCTGACGGTGGCCGACAAGTTCATCCGCTCGGGCAGCGCGAAGACCGCGCTGGTGGTCGGCGCGGAAACGCTGACGCGCATGCTCGACTGGACCGACCGCAGCACCTGCGTGCTGTTCGGCGACGGCGCCGGCGCGGTGGTGCTCAAGGCCGACAGCGAGGCCGGCATCCTCAGCACGCACCTGCACGCCGACGGCAGCAAGAAGGAACTGCTCTACAACCCGGTGGGCGTATCAGCCGGCTTCAAGCTCGACGAACACAACGCCGGCGTGCGCGTGATGATGACCGGCAACGACGTCTTCAAATACGCGGTGAAGGCGCTGGACTCGGTGGTAGAGGAAACGCTGGAGGCCAACGGCCTCGATCGCCACGACATCGACTGGCTGATCCCGCACCAGGCCAACCTGCGCATCATCGAGGCCACCGCCAAGCGGCTGGACATGCCGATGGAGCGCGTGATCGTCACCGTCGACAGGCACGGCAACACGTCGTCGGGATCGGTGCCGCTGGCGCTGGACGAGGCGGTACGCTCGGGCCGCGTGCAGCGTGGCCAGCTGCTGCTGCTCGAAGCCTTCGGCGGCGGTTTCACCTGGGGCAGTGCGCTCGTCCGCTACTGAGAGCGACCTTTCGAGTTTTGACAGCGGGCGCCCGTCGATGACGGGCGTTTCGCGTTCCGCGGGTGGAAGGCGTCGGCGGCATGACGTGGCATAGCGGTCGCGATGCGGATGCGGCCGCCGCAACGGCCTCGATCCTCGCCGACCGCCGGCGTACGCCGGAGTACAGACAGCCGCGCGGGATGATCCGTATGATGGCGCGCTCGCCATCCGGGCCTCGCGTGTGACTGGAACGCAGCAGCAACTCGCTTTCGTGTTTCCCGGCCAGGGATCGCAGTCGATCGGCATGCTCGCCGATCTCGCGGTCACCGATGCGGCCGTGCGCGGCGCGTTCGACGAAGCCAGCGAAGGCGCCGGCGTGGATCTCTGGCAGCTCAGCCAGCATGGCGCGGAAGCCGAACTCAACGCGACCGAATTCACCCAGCCCGCGCTGCTCGCCGCCGGCGTGGCGGCGTGGCGTGTCTGGCAGGGCCGCGACGGCGCGCAGCCGGCGCGTCTGGCCGGCCACAGCCTCGGCGAATACACCGCGCTGGTCGCTGCGGGCGCGCTATCGCTGCACGATGCGGCGCGCCTCGTGCGGCTGCGCGGTCAGCTCATGCAGGCCGCGGCGCCCGCCGGCACCGGCGCGATGGCTGCGGTGCTCGGCGCGGACGACGCGCTCGTGCTCGAAGTCTGCGAAGCCAGCGGCGGCGCCGAACAGGTGGTGCCCGCGAACTTCAACTCGCCCGGGCAGATCGTGATCGGCGGCCATGCCGATGCGGTGGATCGCGCGCTGGCCCTGCTCGCCGAACGCGGCGTGCGCAAGGCGGTGAAGCTCGCCGTCAGCGTGCCCTCGCACACCCCGCTGATGCGCGAAGCGGCCAACCGCCTGGCGGAAGCCATGAACGGTCTGTCCTGGTCGATGCCGACGCTGCCCGTCGTGCAGAACGTCGATGCGGAAGTGCGCAGCGACACCGCGGCGATCCGCGACGCGCTCGTGCGCCAGCTCTACCTGCCCGTGCAGTGGACGCGCTGCGTCGAAGCGCTGGTGGCCGGCGGCGCCACGCGCATCGCGGAATGCGGGCCCGGCAAGGTGCTCACGGGCCTGGTCAAGCGCATCGACAAGTCGGTCGACGCGCGCGCGATCGGCACTCCCACGGAACTCGAATCGGCATTGCAGGACTGGACGCAGGCATGAGCGACACGCAGAACACCGGCCCGCTGGCGGGCGAGATCGCACTCGTCACGGGCGCCACGCGCGGCATCGGCGCGGCGATCGCCGACGAGCTCGCGGCGCAGGGCGCCACCGTCATCGGCACCGCGACCAGCGAATCCGGCGCGGCCTCGATCGGCGAGCGGCTGTCGTCGCGCGGCGGGCAGGGGCGCGTGCTCAACGTCACCGAAGCGGGCGCGATCGAAGCACTCGTCGATGCGATCGCGAAGGAATTCGGCGGGATCTCCATCCTCGTCAACAATGCAGGCATCACCCGCGACAACCTGCTGATGCGCATGAAGGACGAGGACTGGCAGGCCATCCTCGACACCAACCTCACCAGCGTCTACCGCTCGTCCAAGGCGG
Source organism: uncultured Lysobacter sp. (assembly GCA_964575535.1). Lineage (GTDB taxonomy): Bacteria > Pseudomonadota > Gammaproteobacteria > Xanthomonadales > Xanthomonadaceae > Cognatilysobacter. Next base: position 8,961 of record CAZNRZ010000020.1, read on the forward strand.
TGATGCGCGGCATGATGAAGGCGCGCCGCGGCCGCATCATCAACATCGCCTCCGTGATCGGCGTGACCGGCAACGCGGGGCAGTCGAACTACGCGGCGGCCAAGGCCGGCATCATCGCGTTCTCCAAGTCGCTCGCTCGCGAGATCGGCTCGCGCGGCGTCACGGTCAACGTGGTCGCGCCGGGCTTCATCGATACCGACATGACCCGTGGCCTGCCCGACGATGCCAAGGCCGGCATGCTCGACCAGATCGCCCTCGGGCGCCTCGGCGAGCCGGCCGACATCGCACGCGCCGTCGCTTTCCTGGCCGGCCCTGCCGCGTCCTACATCACGGGCGAAACGCTGCACGTCAACGGCGGCATGTACATGCCCTGAGGCGTCCACACGTCCTTCACGCGCGGAGCCGTCGCTATACTCCGGCCCGCAGCGATTCCATTAGACTTGTCCATCGAACATCCCGTCCGGGAGGAGAGAGATCCAATGAGCAGCATCGAAGAGCGCGTCAAGAAGATCGTCGTCGAACAGCTCGGCGTCAAGGAAGAGGACGTCACCATCAATGCTTCGTTCGTCGATGACCTGGGCGCCGACTCGCTCGATACGGTCGAGCTGGTGATGGCGCTCGAGGAAGAGTTCGAGTGCGAGATCCCGGACGAAGAGGCCGAGAAGATCACGACGGTGCAGCAGGCCATCGACTACGTGAAGGCTCACGTCAAGTCGTAAGCCGTGCATCGGAGCGCGGAGGCGAAAGCCCCGCCGCGCTCCGCACGCATCACCCGGGGCCGCATATCGCGGCCCCGTGCTTTTGAACCCCGCCATGCGCCGCCGTAGCGCATGGCCCGTGCCGGGCGGCCGGCATCCGTCGAGGTCAGTGCCATGTCGAAGCGTCGCGTCGTCGTAACCGGTCTGGGAATCGTCTCGCCGCTGGGCAACGACCTGGCGAGCAGCTGGGACGGCATCGTCAACGGGCGTTCGGGCATCGGCCCGGTGACGCATTTCGACGCGACGAACTTCAGCACCAGGATCGCCGGCGAGGTGCGCGACTTCGACGTCACCCGCTGGGTGAATCCGAAGGACGCGAAGAAGATGGACCCCTTCATCCACTACGGCGTCGGCGCATCGCTGATGGCCATCGAGGATGCGGGCCTGGCCATCGACGACACCAATGCCGAGCGCGTCGGCGCGCTGCTGGGCTCGGGCATCGGCGGCATCCTCGGCATCGAGGAGCAGTCGATCAAGTTCCACGAGGGTGGCCCGCGCAAGATCTCGCCGTTCTACGTGCCGAGCACGATCATCAACATGCTGCCGGGGCAGGTGTCGCTGCTCACGGGCATCAAGGGCCCGAACTTCTCCGCGGTATCGGCCTGCGCGACGTCGAATCACTCGATCGGCATGGCCATGCGCATGATCCAGTACGGCGACGCGGACGTGATGATCGCCGGTGGCGCAGAGCGCGGGTCGTCGCCGACATCGATGGGCGGCTTCTGCTCCATGAAAGCCATGAGCACGCGCAACGACGATCCGACGCGTGCGTCGCGTCCCTGGGACAAGGACCGCGACGGCTTCGTGCTGGGCGACGGCGCCGGCGTGCTGGTGCTGGAGGAATACGAATACGCGAAGGCGCGCGGCGCGCGGATCTACTGCGAGCTCGCCGGCTTCGGTGCGACGTCCGATGCCTTCCACATGACCGCTCCCAGCGAGGACGGCGAGGGTGCGGCGCGCTGCATGACGATGGCGCTGGGGGATTCGGGTGTGTCGGCGGAGCAGGTCGGCTACGTCAATGCGCACGGCACCTCCACCCCGCTGGGCGATCTTGCCGAAACCATGGCGATCAAGCGCGCGCTCGGCGACCACGCGTATCGGACGATGGTCAGTTCGACCAAGTCCATGACCGGCCACCTGCTGGGCGCGGCCGGCGGTGCGGAGGCGATCTTCTCGGTGATGGCGCTGCACACGGGCATCGTCCCGCCGACGATCAACCTCGACGAGGCCGGCGAAGGCTGCGACCTGGACTACGTGCCGCATACCGCGCGCGACGCGAAGGTCGACGTGGCCGTCTCCAATGGCTTCGGCTTCGGCGGCACCAACGGCACGCTGGTGTTCCGCCGGATCTGACCGGCCGGTTGCCGCCATTCGAAGCCGCGCTGTCGCGGGCTTCGGCTTTCGGCGATAGCGCAATTCCACCCGGCGGCGTATGGGGTGCCGGACGGTCCGCTTGTGCGAGACAGCGCATCCCTCGCTGCGCTCGGATGACAAGCTTGTTGCGCGGTACACGCAGGCCGGGCGAGGCGGCACGAGACGGAAACCCGCGTGCCCCGACCCGCCGCAGGCGATAATCCGCGCCCGTTCGGCGTCCGCACCGCATGCCCGCTTCCGCTGCCATCGAGCGCCCGCTGCAGATCGCGGGCGACCTGCTCGACCTGCACCGCCTCGCGCCGTCGCGCTACAGGGTGCTGCTGGAGTCGAGCGCGTCGGGCACGCGGATCGGCCGGCGCGACCTGCTGCTGGCGACCAGCCACGAGGCCGTGATCCTCGGCCGGGACGGCCGCGTGCGCGATGCGCGCGGCGCGGACCTCGGCCCGGACTTCTTCGCCGCGCTCGACGTGTCCTCCGCATCCACGCAGGGCATGCACGCGTCGCCCGTGGGGGGCTGGGCGCTGTTCATCGGCTACGAGGCGGCCGCGCAGGTCGAGCCGATCCTGCGACTGCCGGCATCCGAGGGCGGGCTGCCGGTCGCATGCGCGTGGCGGATCGACGCAGCCATCGAATTCGACCGCGATGCGCGAACCCACGTGCTGCATGCGGCCGACGCCGCGACCGCCGATGCCATGGACCGCGACATCGATGCGGCCTCGCGCTTGCCGCCGCTGCCGGAATGGACGCTGCCCGCGGCGATCGATGAGGACGATCCGCGTCGGTTCACGGATGGCGTGCGGCGCGTGCTGGATTACCTCGCTGCGGGCGACGTGTTCCAGGCCAATCTCTCCCGTCGCTGGGCGGCGCGTTTCGACGGTGACGTCGACGCGGCCGCACTGTTCGAGCGCCTGCGCCGCAACAACCCGGCGCCGTTCGCGGGCCTGTTCGCGACGGGCGCCGGCACGGTCGTGAGTGCATCGCCCGAGCGGCTCGTGTCGGTGCGGGGCGATGTCGTCGAAACGCGCCCCATCGCCGGCACGCGCCCGCGCATGCCCGGCGACGACGAGGCGCAGCGCATCCGCGAACTCGTCGGGCATCCGAAGGAGCGCGCCGAGCATGTGATGCTGATCGACCTCGAGCGCAACGACCTCGGCCGCGTCTGCCGGCCCGGAACCGTCGAGGTCGACGAGCTGATGAGCGTCGAGAGCTATGCGCACGTGCACCACATCGTGAGCAACGTGCGCGGGCGCCTGCGTGCGGGGGTGACGCCGGGCGAGGTGATCCGCGCGGTGTTTCCCGGTGGCACGATCACCGGCTGCCCGAAGGTGCGGTGCATGCAGGTGATCGCGGAGCTCGAGGGCGTGGGCCGCGGCGCGTACACCGGCGCGATGGGCTGGCTTGCGCCCAATGGCGACATGGACCTCAACATCCTGATCCGCAGCGCGGAAGTCGAAGGCGCCTGCGTGCGGTTCCGCACCGGCGCCGGCATCGTGGCCGACTCCGACCCGCAGCGCGAACTCGAGGAGACGCGCGCGAAGGCGCTGGGAATGCTGCGCGCGCTCGGGATCGCGTCGTGACGACTGGCAACATGGCGCAGCGCGTGGACGGCTCGATCCGCATCTTCCGCGGCGAGCGCGAGATCACCGCGATTCCGGGCGATGACCGCAGCCGCGCCTATGGCGATGGCCTGTTCGAAACGATGCGCTCGCACGCGGGCGACGTGCCCTGGTGGGATGCGCACTGGGCGCGCCTGCAGCGCGATGCCGCGCGGCTGATGATCCTGGTGCCCGCGCAGGCGACCGTGCACGAGGCGGTGCGTGCGCTGATCGAACGCGGTGGCGGTGATGTCGTCCGCCTGCAAGTCGGCCGCGGCCCCGGCCCGCGCGGCTATGCGCCCGATCCCGCGGCCGAGCCCGTGTGGACCATCTCGACGCATTCCGCGCCACCGCCACGGCAGCCGCTCGTCCTGCGCTGGTGCGAGACGCGCCTGGCGATCCAGCCCGCACTCGCGGGGATCAAGCACTGCAACCGCCTCGAACAGGTGCTCGCGCGCGCCGAGTGGCTTGCGCAGGATGTGGCCGCGGATGAAGGCCTGATGCTCGACACCGCGGGTGCGGTGGTATCCGCCACCGCGGCCAATCTCTTCGTGCACGTCGACGGCGAATGGCTCACGCCGCCTGTCGACCGCTGCGGCGTGCGCGGGGTCTGCCGCGACTGGGCGATCACCGCGACCGACGCGCGCGAGGTCCGCATGGCGCGCGCGGACGTCGAACGCGCCGACGCCGTTTTTCTGTGCAACGCCGTGCGGGGTATCCTCGAAGTCGCCCGGCTCGGCGATCGCGAGTGGTCGCCGGATGCGCGGATCGCCCGCCTGCGCGGGCGCCTCGCCGCCGAACATCCCGCCTTCGCCCTGGAGTCTCCGTGAGTCGACCGCGCAAGCGCCGTGGTGGATGCCTGTCCATCCTGATCCTGCTGGCGCTCGCCGCCGCGCTCGCGACCGGGCTGCTCTGGCAGCGCTATACCGAGTTCGCGGACGCGCCGATCGCCGGGCTGAAGCCGGGCGCCACCCTCGTCGTCCGCCAGGGCGATTCGCTGCCCGTGGTGCTGGGCAAGCTGGAAGAGCTCGGCGTGGGATCGCTGCAGACCATCGAATGGACGGCGCTGGCGCGGCAGATGGGCGCCGCCGGGCGCATCCAGGTGGGGGAATACCGGCTCGAGCCCGGCCTGACCCCGCGCGAACTGCTCACCGCGATGCGCGATGGCGACGTCATCCAGCACCGCGTCACCATCGTGCCGGGCTGGAACATGCGTGACCTGCGCGCGGCGCTCGCCAGGGCCGAGCCACTGCTGCACGACGCGGCCACGCTCGACGACGCCACGCTGATGGCGAAGCTGGGCAAGCCCGGCCAGCATCCCGAAGGCCGTTTCCTGCCCGAGACCTACGTTTACACGCGCGGCGACGGCGAACTCGACGTGCTGCGGCGCGCGCATCGCGCGATGGACAAGGCGCTCGACGCTGCCTGGCGCGCGCGCCACAAGGCGAGCGTGCTGAAGTCGCCCGACGAGATGCTCGTGCTGGCGTCGATCGTCGAAAAGGAAACCGGCGTTGCGGAGGAGCGCCCGCAGATCGCCGGTCTGTTCGAACGGCGGCTGCGCATCGGCATGCGCCTGCAGACCGACCCGACCGTGATCTACGGCATGGGCACGAAGTACGCGGGCAACATCCGCAAGGCCGACCTCACCACCGACACGCCCTACAACACCTACACGCGCGCCGGCCTGCCGCCGACGCCGATCGCGATGCCCAGCGTGGAAGCGCTGCAGGCGGTGGCGAACCCGGCGCCCGGCGATGCGCTGTACTTCGTCGCCGTCGGCGACGGCAGCGGGCGCCACCTGTTCGCGCGCACGCATGCCGAGCACCAGCAGAACGTGCGCAAGTACCTCGCCAACTACCGCGCCGCGCGCGCGGCCGAGCGATGACGGACACGCCGTTGCGCGTCGAACCGCGGCTGGTCACGCTCGAAGGCGGGGAGGGCGCGGGCAAGTCCACCGTGCTCGCCGCCCTGCGCGCCGAGCTCGAACGCGACGCCGCGGTGACCTGCACGCGCGAGCCCGGCGGCACGCCGCTGGCGGAGCGCATCCGCGCGCTGCTGCTGGAGCCGTCGGCGGACGCGCCCTGCGCGCAGTCGGAACTGCTGCTGATGTTCGCCGCGCGCACGCAGCTCGTCTGCCACGTCGTGCAGCCCGCGCTGGATCGCGGCGACTGGGTGCTGAGCGATCGCTTCACCGACGCGAGCTACGCCTACCAGGGCGGTGGGCGCGGGCACGACGTGCGGGACATCGAATTGCTGGAGCGGCGCTTCGTCGGCATCGAGCCGGGCCTGACCCTGCTGCTCGATGTGCCGGTCGACATCGGCCTGGGACGCGCGCGCGGGCGTGGCGACATGGATCGCATCGAATCCGAGCAGGCGTCGTTCTTCGAGCGCGTACGCGAGGCCTATCTGGCGCGCGCCGCGGCGAATGCGCGGCGCTTCGTCGTCATCGACGCGTCGCGAGCGGTCGACGAAGTGACGGCCGCGGCGGTCGCGGCATTGCGCCGGTACCGGGGCGCGCAGGCATGAGCCTGTCCGCGCCGTGGGAACACCGCGCCTACGAGGCGCTGGTCGCCGCCCATCAGGCGGGCCACCTGGGGCATGCGCAGCTTCTGCACGGCCCGGCGCGCCTCGGCAAGCGGCGCGTCGCGGAGCGCTTCGCGCAGCGCCTGCTGTGCGAGTCGCCGGAGGGGATCGAGCCCTGTGCGCACTGCCGCAGCTGCCGGCATTTTGCCCAGCGCTTCCAGCGCGACCCGGTTGAAACGCGCCCGGACGGCAGCCTGTCGCAGCCCGACGGCCACCCCGCCCATCCCGATGCGCTGTTCGTGGGCTTCGTGCTCAACGAGAAATCGAACCCGAAGAAGATGCGCAGCGAAATCGTCATCGACCAGATGCGCGATCTCACCCGCCAGTTGCTGATCACGCCGCAGTACGGCCGCGCGCGCGTTGCGCTGATCGAGCCGGCCGACGCGGTGGGCGTCGCGGCGGCGAACGCGCTGCTGAAGACGCTGGAAGAGCCGGTCGAGGGCCGCTACCTGGTGCTGGTCACGGACCGGCCCGCGCGCCTGCCAGCCACCATCCGCAGCCGTTGCCAGCGCGTCGAGTTCCGCATTCCGCCGATGGATGAGGCGCAGGCCTGGCTGCTCGCGCAGGGGCATGCGCCCGCCGACGCGCGCGAAGCGCTGGACGCTGCGCGCGGCCACCCCGGGCTCGCGGACGACTGGCTGCGAAACGGTGGGCTCGCCCTGCGCAAGGCGGTCGCCGGCGATCTGGCCAGGCTGTCGAAAGGCGAGGCCGCGCCGCTGGAAATCGCCCAGCAGTGGGTCGCCGATGGGCACGCTGACCTGCGCCTGCGCCATGCCGCCGACCTCGCCGTCGAGCGTGCCGCCGGCTTGACCGACCCGCGCCATGCGCGCAGTCTGGCCGCCTGGTTCGACAAGGCGAACCGCAGCCGCGATCTGCTGCGGACCACCGTCCGCGCCGACCTCGTACTGGTTGAACTGCTGATGGCCTGGCGCGCATTGCGCGCGGGCCCGGAGAACCGCGAACGATGAGCTCCACAGGCGCAAGGCAGGGCATTCTCTCGCTCGCACTGAAGGACAAGGCGCAGCTGTACAACGCCTACATGCCGTTCCTGAAGAACGGTGGCATCTTCGTGCCCACGCCCAAGCGCTACATGCTGGGGGACGAGGTCTTCCTGCTGGTGACGCTGCCCGAATCGGGCGAGCGGCTTCCGGTCGCCGGCAAGGTGGTCTGGGTCACGCCGGTGGGCGCGCAGGGCAATCGCCCGGCCGGTATCGGCGTGCAGTTCCCCGAGACGGCGGAGGGCGAGGCGCTCAAGGGCCGCATCGAGGCGCTGCTGGCTGGCTCGCTCGCGTCCGATCGCACCACACACACCATGTAGATGCCGCCAGCGGGCCGCGGCATCGTCGAAGCGCATCACGACAGGGCCGATGGCCCGGGAGACGATCGATGAGAAACCTTCCGCTGGCCCTCGCACTTCTGCTTGCCTCGTCAGCCGCATCGGCCCAGGACATGCGCCCGGGCATCGCGAGCATTGCCGTGATCTCCACCGAGGCGGACGGCCGCTACGGGATGGATGGCGACGTCGTCAAACCCGCGAGGCTCAAGCGCACGCTGGTGCTGCTGGACGAACAACTGCCCATCGGCTACGTGCACCTGCGCAGGGGAGCGGCGGAGATCTCGGCCGAGCAGCTCGCCGAGATCCGCGGCATCGCGGAGGAGATCGGGGCGCGGCTGATGGTCGAGAAGGACGGCCAGATGCAGCTCGACGCGGTGCCCGCCGCC
>CAZNRZ010000020.1:17092-23757 GCA_964575535.1 uncultured Lysobacter sp.
GCGGCTGATGGTCGAGAAGGACGGCCAGATGCAGCTCGACGCGGTGCCCGCCGCCGACTGAGCCAGCCTGCGTAGCCCGGACATGCGAAGCGCATCCGGGCCTCGCAAGTCCTGCTGGGCCCCGCGGAAATGCGAAACGCGCGGCTACCGCGGGTGGATCGTGCGGTTCGACAGCGCGGAGCGGCGACTGCCGTACGAATACCGGCCAGCCGCGTCCGCTGACACGCGTCGGACTGCGAAATTGCGCTGTTGCGGTCGCGCGCAAACAGACCCGGGTGCGCGTCGCTTGCCCGGGCTACGGAAACGGCGCGCGCGTCAGGTAGATGCGCGCAGCGCGGGATTGTCCCAGCCGGGGCGCGGCGCGAAGCGCTCGCCATGGCGCGCCTGCAGCTGGCGCAGGCGCTGCAGCAGCGCGTCGGGGCCGGTCTCGCGGATGTACTGGATCGGCCCGCCGCGGAACGGCGCGAAGCCGGTGCCGAAGATGACACCCGCATCGAGCAGGTCGGCATCGGCCACCACGCCGTCGTGCAGGCAGGCCACGGCCTCGTTGAGCAGCGGCAGGATCAGGCGGTCCTCGAGATCGTCGGGCGCCTTGTAGTCGGCCGGCACCTCGGGCTTGACCGGCTTGCCGTTCTCCCACTTGTACAGGCCCTGGCCGTCCTTCTTGCCGCGACGGCCCGCTTCCGGCGGCACCGCGAGCGCTGCGGGAATCGGCAGGCCGAGGAAAGGCGCGAGCTCCGCGCCGACGCCCGCGGCCACGTCCAGGCCCACGGTGTCGACGAGCTCCACCGGCCCCATCGGCATGCCGAACCGCACCGCGGCCCTGTCGATCACCGGGCCGGGAATGCCCTCGGCATACGCGGTCGCGGCCTCGAGCATGTAGGGGAACAGCACGCGGTTGACGAGGAAGCCCGGCGTGCCGGCGACCGGCACCGGGAACTTGTCGATGGCGCGGCAGAAGCCGGCCAGGCGCTGCTCGGTGGCCGGGTCCATGCCGTCGTGGCGGATGATCTCCACCAGCGGCATCAGCGCGACCGGGTTGAAGTAGTGCAGGCCGGCGAACTGCGCAGGCCGCGCGAGCGCGCCTCGCAGCTCGTCCAGCGGAATCGACGAGGTGTTGGTGGTGAGCAGCGCGTCGGCCTTCATGCGCGGCTCCACGTCGCCATAGAGCGCGCGCTTGGCATCAGGCCGCTCCACGATCGCCTCGATCAGCAGGTCGGCATCGCTTACGCCGTCGCCCGCCACGTCGCCACGCAGGCGCGCGGCCACGGCCGGGCGCTTGGCCTCGTCCTTGACGCGCTTGGCGAACATCTCGCCCGCGCGTTGCAGGGCGGCGTCGACGAAGCCCTGCTCGCGATCGGCCAGCGTGACCTCGAAGCCCTTGTAGGCCGACCACGCGGCGATGTCGCCGCCCATCACGCCGGCGCCGACCACGTGCACGCGCCGGATGCCGTGTTCCTTCGTGCCTTGGCCCTTGAGGCGCTCCTGCAGGAAGAACACGCGGATGAGGTTGCGCGCGGTCGGCGTCGCGGAGAGCTTCACCACTGCGCGGCGCTCGCTTTCCAGCTGCGCCTGCGTGGTCGTGCCGCCACGCTTCCAGCTGTCGATCAGCGCGTACGGGGCAGGGTAGTGCTCGCGACGCGCCTTGCGCGCCACCTGCTTGGCGAGTTGCGGCGCCAGTGCGGCGCGCGCGAGGCGGGTGTTGGTCGCCCAGCCCAGCGCGCGCTGCCTGAAGGGGCGCTCGGCGCCGCGCAGGGCGAGCTGCACCGCGGTGTCCATGAGATTGGCCGTGGGCGCGACGCGATCCACCAGCCCCATCGCCTTGGCCGCCTTGCCGGTGACGCTGCGGCCCGTGAGCATGAGGTCGAACGCCGCCGGCGCGCCGATCAGCCGCGGCAGGCGCACGCTGCCGCCCCAGCCGGGGAAGATGCCCAGCTTCACCTCGGGCAGGCCGATGCGCGTGGACGCGTCGTCGCTGGCCACGCGGTAGTCGCAGGCCAGCGCGATCTCGGTGCCGCCGCCCATGCAGAAGCCGTGGATCGCCGCCACGGTGCGGAAGGGCAGCTCCGACAGCCGCTGGAACACCTGCTGGCCGCGGCGGATCGCGTCGCCGACCGTTCCGCGATGGTCGAAGACCTGGAACTCCTTGATGTCGGCACCGGCGATGAAGCCGCTGTCCTTGGCCGAACGGATCACGAGGCCCTTCGGCGGCTCGAGCAGGAGGCGCTCGATGATCGAGTCCAGCTCGATCAGCACGTCCTGCGAGAACGTGTTGACGGAACTTTCCGCCTTGTCGAAGGACAGAAGGACGACGCCGTCGTCGCGGGTTTCGGCACGCCAGTGACGCATCGGCAGGCCATCGAATCTTGAGGACACGGTCATTCCAACCATCCGTTCACGTATGGAGCATCCGGCTATCATCCGGAGGTTGTTTCCCGCGCGTCAAATCGGCACCTCCACGGCAGGACGCGGGCGGTGAACTTTTCCGCGATCGCGTTGTCCCATGACTCGGCCATGCCGAGCGAGCAGGAGTGCCGGCCCGGTATGGCCGAACAGGAAGGATCTGCAATGGAACCCGTCCAGGGGCGCGAGCTGCTGGACCGGGATCTGGTCGAGCGCGTGCAGCGCGGCGACAGCTCCGCATTCGACGTGCTGGTGCGCAAGTACCAGCACCGCGTGATCGGGCTGATCGGGCGCTACGTGCACGACTGGAGCGAATGCCAGGACGTCGCGCAGGATGTGTTCATGCGTGCCTATCGGGCGCTGGGCAATTTCCGCGGCGATGCCCAGTTCTCCACGTGGCTGCACCGGATCGCCGTGAATACCGCCAAGAACCATCTCGTCTCGCAGAAACGCAGGCCGCCCACCGACGACATCGACGTCATGGACGCCGAGCAGTTCGATCCCAGCTTCCGCCTGCGCGATACCGATACTCCCGAGCACGAGCTGCTGCGGCAGGAGGTGGAGGCGACGGTGATGGATGCGGTGAACCGCCTGCCGCAGGAGCTGCGCGAGGCCATCACGCTGCGCGAGGTGGAAGGCCTGAGCTACGACGAGATCGCCGAGCGCATGGGCTGCCCGATCGGAACGGTGCGCTCGCGCATCTTCCGCGCCCGCGAGGCGATCGACACGCAGCTCAAGCCGCTGCTCGAACCGACGAATTCCCGGGAGCGAGACCGATGAATCCCCAGGACATCCGACCCGACGACCGCGAGACGCTGAGCGCGCTGTTCGACGGCGAGCTCGAGGCCGAAACGCGCCTCTTCGCGCTGCGCCGCCTTGGCCACGACGCCGCGTGGCAGCAGGCCTGCGGCCAGTGGCAGCTGATCGGCGACGCGATGCGCCGCAACGCCCCGATCGCGGCGCCGGCCGGGTTCGCGGACCGCGTGGCCGCCGCGGTGGCTGCCGGATCCCCGGCGCCTGAACGGGCCCGGGCGGGCACGGTGCCGGAGGCTTCGTCCGCGCGTGCGCGCAGGCTGCGCTGGGCGGGCGGCGGTGCGCTGGCCGCGTCCATCGCCCTGGCGATCACCTTCACCACCCTGCAGCCCGGGCAGGCGCCGCAGGGCGAGGCCGGTGCGGGCACGACGGTGGCAGCGGCACCCGCGCCGCCGAGCCCGCGCCCGACAGCCATCGAGATGACGGCCGCCGTGACGCCGCCGTCCCCGGCGAGCCCCGATACCGGGGCATCGAGCCGCCCGGCGCCGCCGAACGCGTCGCCCGCGCGCGTCGCTCCGGTCGTGGCGGTCGCATCGGCGTCGCCGCGCGTGTCGGCACCACTGCCGCGCCGCAGCGCCGCAGCGGCCGCCGCGATCGGCAACCAACCCGCGCACGATGCCAGCGAAGCCGCGCTGCTCGCCGCGCGCACCGGCAATCCGTTCAACCTCGCCAGCGACGAGGCGCTGCACGCACGGCCCTGGCCACGCGCGACGCTGGGCGGCAGCGCGTTCACCGCCCGCTACGGCGACGGCGGCGACAGTCGCGGCGAACGTCCCTCGTTCTATCCCTTCGAGCCGCGTCCCCAGGGCGAGGCGCAGCCGGCACCGGCGCCCTGAGCGTCCGCTGCATTCCACCGATCGAGTCGTGAGGCCGATTCCATGAACCGACCCCTGCATTCCCTCGCCCTCGTCGGCGCCATCGCCCTCGCGCTGCCCGCGGCATGCACCGCGCAGCAGCCGCAGCCCGCGCCGCTCCCGGTGCCATCGACGGCGCCGCCGGCCGTTCCCATGGTGACCGGCCTGCCGGACTTCACCAACCTCGTGCAGCAGGTCGGGCCGGCGGTGGTGAACATCAGCGCCGAGATCGGTGCGCCGCGTTCGAATCCGCGGGCGCAGCAGCAGATGCCCGACGAGATGCCCGAGTTCTTCCGCCGCTTCTTCGGCGAGGACATGCCGTTCCCCGGGATGCCCGAAGGCGGCCCGCGCGGCGTCTCGCAGGGCACGGGCTTCCTGATTTCCGACGACGGCTACATCCTCACCAACCACCACGTGATCGCGAACGCGACGACGGTGACGGTGCGCCTCTCGGATCGTCGCGAGTTCAAGGCGAAGGTGGTCGGCAGTGACGAGCAGTCGGACGTCGCGCTGCTCAAGATCGAAGGCAGCGGCCTGCCGGCGCTACGCACCGCGACGCAGCCGGTGAAGGCGGGGCAGTGGGTGGTCGCGATCGGCTCGCCCTTCGGGCTCGAGCATTCGGTGACGGCCGGCATCGTGAGCGCGGTGGGCCGCGCGAATCCCTACGCCAACCAGCAGTACGTGCCTTTCATCCAGACGGACGTGGCGATCAATCGCGGCAACTCCGGTGGCCCGCTGCTCAACACGCGCGGCGAGGTGGTCGGGATCAACTCGCAGATCTTCAGCAATTCCGGCGGCTACATGGGTGTGAGCTTCGCCATTCCCATCGACCTTGCAGTGTCTGTCACCAACCAGCTGCGCACGACAGGGCGTGTGGCCCGTGGGCAGCTGGGTGTCGAGGTGCAGACGCTCGAGGCGGCCAGCGCGCGCGCCCTCGGCCTGCCGGACGCGAATGGCGCGCTGGTGGGCAACGTGGTCGCAGGCAGCGCCGCGGCGCGCGCAGGCATTCAGGCCGGCGACGTGATCCGCGCGGTGAACGGCCGCGAGGTGAACGTCCCCAGCGACCTGCCGCCGCTTATCGGCAACCTCGCGCCGGGTTCGCGCACACGCCTCACGCTGGTGCGCGACGGACGCAGCATCGAGGTCCCGGTCGTGCTCGACGAACTCAATGCGACGGCGGCAGCAGGCACCGGCTCCGGGCAGGGCGCCCCGGCCGCGCCACCGGCGGCCGAAGCCGCGGGCGGCCTCGGGCTCGCGATCCAGGATCTGACGGCTGCGGATCGCCAGCGGCTCGGGCTCGGTGGCGACGAGGGCGTGCGCATCGCGCGGGTGACCGGAAACGCGGGCCGCGCCGCCGGCCTGCAGGAGGGTGACGTGGTGCTGCGCGTCGGTCGCACGCCGGTGTCCAGCACCGCGGCGTTCTCCCGCGCGGTGGCGGCGGTGCCGCGCGACCAGGCCGTCATGCTGCTCGTGCGGCGCGGTGGCTCCACGCGCTTCGTGACCCTCGAACGCGAGCCGGGCTGATCGTCCGCGCGCCGCGCCGCATGGCGCGGCCGCCGGGGCGGTCGGGGCGCATGCGATAATCCCGCGTTATTTCGCCTGGCCCCGCCGTCCCGATGCAGCAGATCCGTAATTTTTCCATCATCGCCCACGTCGACCACGGCAAGTCGACGCTCGCCGACCGCATCATCCAGCTGTGCGGTGGCCTCCAGGCGCGCGAGATGGAGGCGCAGGTGCTCGATTCGAATCCGATCGAGCGCGAGCGCGGCATCACCATCAAGGCGCAGTCCGTCTCGCTGCCGTACACGGCGAAGGACGGCAAGACCTATTTCCTGAATTTCATCGACACCCCCGGGCACGTCGACTTCAGCTACGAAGTCAGCCGCTCGCTGGCCGCCTGCGAAGGCGCGCTGCTGGTCGTCGACGCCGCGCAGGGCGTGGAGGCGCAGTCGGTCGCCAACTGCTACACGGCGGTCGAGCAGGGCCTGGAAGTCGTGCCGGTGCTCAACAAGATCGACCTGCCGACTGCCGACATCGAGCGCGCGAAGGCCGAGATCGAGGCGGTGATCGGCATCGACGCCGAGGACGCGGTGGCGATCAGCGCCAAGACCGGCCTCAACGTCGTCGACGTGCTCGAGGCGATCGTCCACCGCATCCCGCCGCCGAAGCCGCGCGATACCGATCGCCTGCAGGCGCTGATCATCGACTCGTGGTTCGACAACTACCTCGGCGTCGTGTCGCTGGTGCGCGTGATGCAGGGCGAGATCAAGCCGGGCGACAAGCTGCTGGTGATGACGACCGGCCGCTCGCACCAGGTAGACGGCGTCGGCGTGTTCACGCCCAAGCGCAAGCCGCTCGACGCGCTTCGCGCGGGCGAGGTGGGCTGGGTCACCGCGTCGATCAAGGACGTGCACGGCGCGCCGGTCGGCGACACACTGACGCATACCGCGAACCCGGCGCCCACCGCGCTGCCCGGCTTCCAGGAAATGCAGCCGCGCGTATTCGCCGGCCTCTTCCCGGTCGACGCGGAGGACTATCCCGACCTGCGCGAGGCGCTGGACAAGCTGCGCCTCAACGACGCCGCGCTGCGTTTCG
>CAZNRZ010000021.1:0-3428 GCA_964575535.1 uncultured Lysobacter sp.
TGGTCGGGGAGACAGGATTCGAACCTGCGACTTCTACGTCCCGAACGTAGCGCTCTACCAGGCTGAGCTACACCCCGACGGCAGAGCCCGAAATTCTAGCGGCCTCACGACGCCTCCACAAGGGGGCGCCTGCCAGGCGGGGAATACCGGCAGGACGACGCCGACGCGCCGCTAAACTGTGCCGTCCAGCGCAGTCGCGGAGTTCCGCTTGATCAAGCCACGCACGCCGGCGGGAGTCCTCGAACTCCTGCCGCCCGACCAGATCGCCTTCCAGCGCATGCTGGACATCATCCGGCGCAATTTCGAGCGCTTCGGCTTCCTGCCGGTGGAAACGCCGGTGATGGAGCTGTCGGAGGTGCTGCTCACCAAGTCCGGCGGCGAGACCGAGCGGCAGGTGTATTTCGTGCAATCGACGGGAGCGCTCGAGAAGTCGGCCGACGGGCTGCCCGAACTGGCCATGCGGTTCGACCTCACCGTGCCTCTGGCGCGTTACGTCGCCGAACACGAGCACGACCTTGCCTTCCCCTTCCGCCGCTACCAGATGCAGCGCGTCTATCGCGGCGAGCGCCAGCAGCGCGGGCGTTTCCGCGAGTTCTACCAGTGCGACATCGACGTGATCGGCAAGGACGCGCTGAGTGTGCGCTTCGACGCCGAGCTGCCCGCCGTCATCCATGCCGTGTTCTCCGAACTCGACATCGGCGCCTTCACCATCCAGCTCAACAACCGCAAGCTGATGCGCGGCTACTTCGAGCAGCAGGGCGTGTCCGACCCGTCGCTGCAGGCGCTGGTACTGCGCGAAGTCGACAAGCTCGACAAGCGCGGCGCGGACTACGTGCGCGAGACGCTCACGGGCGAGGCCTTCGGCCTGCCAGCCGAGGCCGTCGAGCGGATTCTCGCCTTCGTCGGAATCCGCTCGGGCTCGCATGCCGACGCGATCGCCACGCTGGATCGTCTGGGCGACGTGGCGCAGGGCGCGGTCAACGCATCGCTCGTCGAGGGCATCGCCGAGCTGCGCGAGGTACTTGAGCTGGTGCGCGCGCTGGGCGTGCCCGAATCGGCCTACGCGCTGAACCTGTCGATCGCCCGCGGCCTGGACTACTACACCGGCACCGTCTACGAGACGACGCTCGACGACTATCCGCAGATCGGCTCGATCTGCTCCGGCGGCCGCTACGAGAACCTCGCCAGCCATTACACGAAGTCGAAACTGCCGGGCGTGGGCATCTCGATCGGCCTGACGCGCCTGTTCTGGCAGCTGCGCGAGGCCGGCCTGCTCGGCCCGGCGGAAAGTACCGTGCAGGTGCTGGTCACGCAGATGGACGCATCGCACCTGCCGCATTGCCTCGCAGTCGCCGCCGAGCTGCGCCAGGCCGGCTTCAATACCGAGGTGGTGATGGAAGCCTCGAAGATCGCGCGGCAGTTCCGTTACGCCGATCGCGCCGGCATCCGCTTCGTCGTCGTGCTGGGCGACGACGAGATCGCGGCCGGCAAGGTGACGGTGAAGGATCTGCGGCGCGAGGACCAGTTCCAGGTGGACCGTTCCGAACTCGCGGCGACGCTGCGCGTCGAGCTGGCGCAGCCTGCGGTGCGCGCATGAAGCCGGTGCATCTCGACGGGCGCTCGCTCACGCGCGCGCAGGTGCTCGCCGTCGCCTACGGTGCACCGGTGGAACTGGACGAGGCGCAGCTGCCTGCCGTGGCGCGCGCGGCGGATTTCCTCGCCGAACAGGTCGCGCGCGAGGAGCCCATCTACGGCGTGTCCACCGGTTTCGGCAGCAATGCCGACCGCCTGCTCGGCTCCTATCGCATGCGCCAGGGCGGCGGCGCGGACGCGGTCAATCCGCATGAGTCGCTGCACGCCGAACTGCAGCACAACCTCATCGTCACCCATGCGGTCTGCGTGGGTGAACCGTTCGCGCCCGAAGTGGTGCGGGCGATGCTGTGCATCCGCATCAACACGCTGATGCGCGGGCATTCCGGCGTGCGCGTGGAAACGCTGCAGGCGCTGGTGGCGATGCTCAACGCCGGGATCGTGCCGGTGGTGCCGCAACTCGGGTCGGTCGGCGCCAGTGGCGATCTCGCGCCGCTGTCGCACCTGGCCATCGTGCTGCTCGGTGGCGGCGAAGCCTTCTTCGCAGGCGAACGCATCGCCGGCGCCGACGCGCTCGCGAGGGCCGGCCTGTCGCCGGTCACGCTCTCGTACAAGGAAGGCCTCGCGCTCAACAACGGCACTGCGCAGATGCTCGCGACGGGCGTGCTCGCCCTGGCGAAGCTCGAGGATCTGGTCGACACGGCCGATCTCGCGGCCGCGATGACCATCGACGCCTTCGCAGGCCGCCTCGGCGCGTTCGCGGCCGAGGTCCACGCGCTGCGGCCGCATCCCGGCCAGGTGGCGGTGGCCGCGCACCTGCGACAGCTGCTCGACGGCTCCACACTGGCCGACATCCCCTACCACCTCGTCCCGCGCTTTCGCCCCTGGCTTCCGGAGAGCTGGACAGGCGCGGACGCACGCGAGCTGCGCTTCGACATCGGTTGGGACTGGGTGCCGACTTCGCAGCGCCACGGTCGAGAGAAGTTCTACGCGCGATTCCGCCCCTTTCGCGGCGGCAAGAAGCACCAGCCGCAGGACAGCTACTCGCTGCGCTGCGTGCCGCAGGTGCACGGTGCCGTGCGCGACGCGCTGGCGCAGGCTGGGCGCGTGTTCGAGATCGAACTGAACTCGCTTACCGACAATCCCATCGTGTTCCCGGACGCACAGGCCGACCACGTCGAACAGCAGGTCGTTTCCGCCGGCCATTTCCACGGCATGCCGCTCGCGCTGGCGATGAGCTACGTGAAAGCCGCGATTCCCGTGCTGGCGAGCATTTCCGAACGCCGGCTCAACAAGCTGGTGGATCCGGCGACCAACGACGGGCTGCCTGCCTTCCTGATCGGCAACGAAGACGCCACCGAATCGGGCTTCATGATCGTGCAGTACACGGCGGCGGCCATCGTCAACGACCTCGCCAGCCGCGCGATGCCGGCGTCGGTGTACTCGATTCCGACCAGCGCGAACGCGGAAGACCACGTGTCCATGGGCGCCAACGAAGCGCGCCACGTGCTGGCAATGGCCGACGACCTGGGCAAGGTGCTGGGCCTGGAGCTCTACACCGCCGCGCAGGCGCTCGACCTGCGCCGCGACATGATCAACGCGGCGCGCGCGGTGGCGGAGTCGACGTCGGCGGGGGAGCTGGCGTCGAAGGTCGCCGGTGCGCCGCATGCGCAGGCTGCGGAGCACGCGACTTTCCTCGCCGAAGTCGAGGGCCTGCGCGACGAGCTCGCCGCAGCGGGCGAGTTCCGGCCCGGCCACGCGGTCGCGGCGGCCCATGCTGCGATCCGCGAGTCGATCGCCTTCATGCCCTTCGACCGCGCGATGGACGGCGACGTGCG
>CAZNRZ010000021.1:3528-20957 GCA_964575535.1 uncultured Lysobacter sp.
ACGTGCCTGCGCCCGGACGTGCCCCCGGCAAGAACGCATGCCGGCTCGCTGCTCGCTCATCTATGAAACCAAGCGCTCGACGGCCGGGATTTTCAGGCCGCGGAACGACGACGCGCCCGCACCGCCGACGCGTCGCTCCGCCGCATGCGGCTTCGGGCCGGCCACCCGCGATCACACGACCCGTCCACTGCTGCCTTGCTGTTGCTGAATAGCCGTCCGCGCGCATAACCACGCCCGATCGCCCGAAATCGTCTTCGATTTCAAGGACTTGCATAAACGCGCGCGTCGGCGGGAGACTGTGACCCAGTTCTCGGTTCAGCCCACGTTGCCTTCACATGTGAAGGCCAAGACTCGGGCTCCCGCTGCATCGCTCTCGCCGTGTCCGGAATGAAACGTGCGATCCATCACTCTTAAAGCACTCGCGATCGCCCTGCCCTTTGCCTGGACGCCGTGCCTCGCGCAGGACGGCACCGTGCCCGGCGGCGCAGTGGCGCGGGGCTCCGTGGCCGCGGCCATCGACGGCGCGCGCCCCGTGCGCATGGCGCTGCCGGCGGTCACCAGCCGCGCCGTCCGCGATCGCCTGCTCGCCGACGCGGAGCGCCTGCGCGGCCGCCAGCAATGGATCGACGCGCTCGCGATCTACGGGCACCTGCTCGCTGCCGACCCGCGCGACGACGTCGCCTATCGCATGCGGGCGATCACGCTGGCCGACCTCGGTGCCTCGCATCGCGCGAACGAACTGCTCGCCGCCTGGCCCACCGCGTTCGCCGACTTCCAGCGCGACCGCATCCAGGGCGACGCCGTCGCCCGCCAGATCGGCTGGGGCACCACCTATCCCGAGCGCGAGGAAGACCGCGACGTCGAGATGGAGCGCGCATTCGACGCGCTTCGCGCGCTGCAGGCGCGCGGCGACCGCACTGACTGGGAGCGCACGCGCCTGCGGATGGACTCGCTGATCGCGCTCAACGCGCTGCGCCGCTACGACGACACTGTCGCCGAATACCGGGCGCTCGAGCGCGAAGGCGTCGACCTGCCCGCCTACGTCCACGGGCCCGCCGGCGATGCACTGCTCGCCCTGCGCCGGCCGGAGGAAGCGCAGGTGGTGCTCGAGAAAGCGCTGGCGCTGAATCCCGCCGATGTCGACGCGCAACTTCTTCTCGCCTATGCGCATATCGAGCAGGAGCGCTTCGACCGCGCGCTGCCACTGATCGAGCGTCTGGTGCGGTCGCAGCCCGCCTGGCCGCGCCGCGAGGGCTCGCGCACCGGCTACGAGAACTGGGACCGCTACAAGGCGGAGATCGCGCAGGCGTTGATGATCTCGCTGGCGCACGACCATGCGCGCGCGCAGGCGATGCTCGATGGGCTGGTCCGCATCGGGCCGCGCCACGCTGGAACGCAGGCGGCGCTGGGCGCGGTGACGCACCGTCGCGCGCAGCCCACGGCCGCACTCGAGCGCTACGACATCGCGCTCACGCTCGATCCACGCAACCGCGACGCCGCGCTCGGCCGCGTCTCCACGCTGTTCGACCTGCAGCGTGTCGAGGAAGCGCGGCTTGCACACCGCGACGTGCAGGCGCGCTTCCGCAACGACCTGCATGTCGCGCGCCTGGATCGCGAAGTGTCGCTGCGCGTGGGTCCCGAAGGCCGCATCAGCTGGATGCAGGGCCGCAACGAAGGGGACTCGCCGGCCGGCTCGCCTTTCGGCGTGCGCGACCGCCGCATCGGCCTGGAAGCCTGGACGCCGCTGATGGGCAACCAGTGGCGCTTCGGCGTGGTCGGCGACGAGGTCCGCGCCGAGTTCGAACCCGACACCGTGCGCTATCGCCGCGTCGGCGGGGCGGTGGATTACCGCCGTGACCGTCTCGGCCTGCGCGCC
The DNA here is from genome assembly GCA_964575535.1 of uncultured Lysobacter sp. Taxonomy (GTDB): domain Bacteria; phylum Pseudomonadota; class Gammaproteobacteria; order Xanthomonadales; family Xanthomonadaceae; genus Cognatilysobacter. Next base: position 5,405 of record CAZNRZ010000021.1, read on the forward strand.
GCCGTCTACGACGTGACCGAACCCGACGACGACGAGGCCTGGACCATCGACGCCGCATGGCGCGTCAACGACGCGTGGCGGCTGCGCGGTTCGCTCGCGGAGAACGACGTCGAGACCTCGATGCAGGCACGCCGCGCGGGCCTGGAGGCCGATTCCGTCGCGATCGGCGCCTCGTGGACGCCGAACGATCTGGTCGGCGTCGACGCCCGGCTCAAGCGCTTCCGCTACAGCGACGGCAACGACCGCGATCAGGCGTCCGTGTTTGCGCGCTGGCGCCTGCACACTGCGCCGCACCTGCTGGTCGACGGACTCGCTTCCGGCTGGGCCAGCCGCGCATCGGAGACGGGCACGCCCTACTTCAATCCCGAGCGCGACGCGATGGCGACCATCGGCGTCCGTCTCGACCACATCCTCTGGCGTCGCTACGAGCGCCACCTGCGGCAGAAATTCGAAGTGCACGCCGGCCCGTACTGGCAGGATGGCTTCGGAACGCACTGGGTGCCGCAGGCGTCGTACAGGCACGAATGGCGCCCCGCGCAGGGGCACACCTTCGAATACGGCGTCTCGTGGTCGCGCCCCGTCTACGACGGAAACCGTGAGCGCCGCATCGCGTTCGAAGCCAGCTACCGGTGGGGGTTCTGATGCGCCTGGTCGTCCTCCTGCTGGCGCTCGCGGTCGGCCTGCTGGTGCCGGGCCCGGCGCGCGCGCTGCTCGTACTGAGCTATCACGACATCCGCGACGACGTGGCCGCCAAGGGCGACGCCGACCCGTTCGCGGTATCCACTCGCAACTTCGCGATGCATCTCGACTGGCTGCGCGCGCACGGTTACGTGCCGGTGAGCGCGCAGGCCGTGCGCGACGCCCGCGCCGGACGGCGCACACTGCCCGACAAGGCGGTGCTGCTCACCTTCGACGACGGCCTGCGCAGCACCTATACGCACGCGCTGCCGTTGCTGCGCGCATACGACTACCCGGCGCTGGTCGCCGTGGTGACCAGCTGGATGGACCTGCCGGCGGACGCGCGCGTCCCGTACGGGCCGCGCGACTTCACCCGCGACGACTTCCTCACCTGGGAGCAGCTGCGCGAGATGCAGGCCACGGGCCTGGTCGAGATCGCCTCGCACAGCCATGCCATGCACGCGGGCGTGCCGGGCAATCCCCAGGGCAACGAGCTGCCGGCGGCGATCACGCGTCGCTGGACGGGCGGCTACGAACCCGAGGCCGCGTATCGCGAACGCGTGCGCCAGGACCTCGCCAGCAGCGCGAACCTGATCGAAAAGAACACCGGCCGCCGCCCGCAGGTCATCGTCTGGCCCTATGCCGCCTACAACCGGGTGTCGAACGCCATCGCGTCCGACCTCGGCATGGGCATGTCCTTCGACCTCGAGGGCCGCAGCGCCGAGCTCGACCTCGGCCACACCGGCCGCGACGGTATCGAGACCGGCAACGACAGCCTCGCGCGCCTGCTGATGTTCAACAATCCGGACATCAGCGATCTCGTCTACGAGCTGCGCCGCGACATCCGGCGCGATGGCGTGCGAGCGATCCAGGTCGATCTCGACTACGTCTACGACCCGGATCCGGCGCAGACAGAGCGCAACCTCGGCGTGCTGGTCGAGCGCATCCACCGGATCAAGCCGACGCACGTCTACCTGCAGGCCTTCGCCGACCCCGACGGCGACGGCGCGGCCGAGGCGCTGTACTTCCCGAACCGGCACATGCCGATGCGCTCCGACCTCTTCAGCCGCGTCGCCTGGCAACTGCGCACGCGTGCGAACGTCGCCGTCTACGCCTGGATGCCGGTGCTGGGCTTCGAGCTTCCCGACGCCGCGCAGCAACAGCGGCTGCGCATCGCGGCAAGCAATGCGAAGGAGATCCCGCGGCTCGATCCGACGCGCCCGGAGGCGGCAGCGATCGTCGGCGATCTGTACGAGGACCTCGCCATCGCCGCGCATTTCACCGGCCTGCTGTTCCATGACGACGCCTACGTCCGCGAGGACGAGACGCTCGCCGACGGCACCACCGGCGCCGCACGTACCCAGCGGCTGATCGACTTCACGCGCACGCTCGAGAACCGCGCCGAGCACTGGCGCCCCAAGCTGATCACCGTGCGCAACCTGTTCGCCCAGCCGGTGCTGCAGCCCGAAAGTGAAGCCTGGTTCGCCCAGCAGTTGCCCGCCTTCAATCGGGCCTACGACTACACCGCGCTGATGGCCATGCCCTACATGGAGAACGCCGACGATCCCACGCGCTGGCTCGAACAGCTGGTCGCGCGCGTCGCCGCCAGCCCGGATGGCCTCGACCGCACCATCTTCGAACTGCAGTCCACCGACTGGCGCGCGTCGCAGCCGCTCGCCCCCGCCCTGCTGGAGGCGCACGCGCGGCGCGTGCTCGCCACGGGCGGGCGTCATCTCGCGTACTACCCGGACGATTTCCTGAAGGACCAGCCCCCTCTCGAAAGCGCCCGTGCCGTGATGTCCGCCCGCGCCTTCCCGTACCTCGAGCACTGAGATGCTGCCCAGAATCGACCTGCTCGGCCTGCTGTTCGACTTCGCGTTCTATTACCCGATCGTGATGTCGCTGTTCTGGATGGCGGGCGGCGTCTACTACTACCTGCGCCGCGAGCGCGGCAAGCCGCGCGCCGACGAGCCGCCGCAGATGGACAGCTATCCCATGGCGTCCATCCTCGTGCCCTGCCACAACGAAGGGCCCAACGTCGACGACACCATCGTCGCGCTCGTCGCGCAGCGCTATCCCAGCTTCGAAATCATCGCGATCAACGACGGCAGCACGGACGACACCGCCGCGCGCCTCGACCGGCTCGCCGAGCGCTACCCCGCGCTGCGGGTGATCCACCTCGACCGCAACGTCGGCAAGGCCAACGCGCTGCGCATGGGCACGCTCGCTTCGCGCGGCGAGTACCTGGTCTGCATCGACGGCGACGCCCTGCTTCATCCCGACGCCACCCAGTGGCTGGTCTCGCACCTCACCAGCGGCCCGCGCGTGGGCGCGGTCACCGGCAATCCGCGCATCCGCAACCGCTCGACGCTGCTCGGCCGGCTGCAGGTGGGCGAGTTCTCCTCGATCATCGGCATGATCAAGCGCGCGCAGCGCAGCTACGGGCGCCTGTTCACGGTGTCCGGCGTCGTGGCCGCCTTCCGCAAGACCGCGCTGCACCGCGTGGGCTACTGGTCCGAGGACATGGTGACGGAGGACATCGACGTCAGCTGGCGCCTGCAGCTCGATCACTGGGACATCCGCTACGAGCCGAACGCACTCGCGTACATCCTGATGCCGGAAACCTTCAAGGGCCTCTGGAACCAGCGCCTGCGCTGGGCGCGCGGCGGCGTGGAAGTGCTGCTGCGGCATGCCAGCTCCATGCGCAGCTGGACCTCGCGCCGCATGTGGGGCGTGACGCTGGAATACATCCTGAGCGTGTGCTGGTCCTTCGTGATGCTCGCGATCATCGTGCTGTGGCTGCTGGGCTATCTCATCGACATGCCGCCGGAGCTGCGCACCAGCGGCCTCATACCGCGCTGGCACGGCGTGGTGCTGGGCATCACCTGCATGCTGCAGTTCGCCGTCAGCATGCTGATCGACCGCCGCTACGAGAAGGGCATCGGCCGCAACTACTTCTGGATCATCTGGTATCCCATAGCCTATTGGCTGCTCAGCCTGTTCACGACGATCGTCGCGGTGCCGAAGGTCGTGTTTTCCCGCAAGCAGCGCCGCATCGCCACGTGGACCAGCCCCGACCGAGGTTACCGATGAACGCCGTATCGCCCACCCAGGATCCGTACATCACCCATCCGCGCGATCCGGCGCCCGGCGGCGTGCGCACGCTGCAGGGCATCGTCACCCTGCTGGCGTGGATCGCCTATGCCTGGCTGTGGCTGCCGGTGATCACCGTGCTCGCCTGGATGCTGGGCATCCACACCAGCTACACCGAGCTGTGGATGCGCAACTACGACTTCGACCAGGACACCTTCGGCATCCTGTTCACGCTCGCGGTGGTCGCCACCGTGCTGCTCATCGGATGGGCCGAGTACAACCGCCACAAGTTCGGCGGGCACGACCGGCGCGCACCGGCGCAGAATGCCGAGCCCATGCAGATCGCCGAGGTCTTGGGGACGTCACCCGAAGTCTCGCATCCCCTGGGCCAGGCGAAATCCATCACGCTGGCTATGGGCGAGGATGCGCGCCCGATCGGCGTGCATCGCCACGTGCCGATGTCGGGGCTGCTCTAGCCGCGGTCGGCGATCTCGCCGAGGCGGCGTCGCAGCGAATCGAGCGCGGGCGCGCCGGTTGCTCCCGGCGAGACCCGCGCGCGCAGGCTGGCGACGGGATCACCAGCGGCCCAGCGTTCCGGATCCGCCGCCTGCACGTAGGCCTCGCGAAACGGCATTCCCGCGCGTGCGAGGTCGATCGCGAGATCGGTCGCATACATGGACGGCTCGATCGCTGCCGCGAGTGCGTCGTCCTTCCACGCGAGGCTGCGCATCAGCTCCGGGACCAGCGCCAGCGCGGCCAGCCCGTGCCCCATGCCCCGCACCAGCGGCCCCTTGGTGAACTGCAGATCGCGGTGATAGCCCGTCGGAAGCGACTGCGTGTGCTCGATCTCCGCGCGCGCGCCGGCCACCGGCGCATAGGACGCGCGCAGCAGTTCGACCACGTCGGGGTTGCGCTTGTTGGGCATGATCGAGCTGCCGGTGACATAGCGCGCGGGCAGGCTGACGAAGGCGAACTCGCTGGTGGTGAACAGGCTGAGATCCCATGCCAGGCGCCGCACGTCGAGCATCGCCGCGCCCATGGCCTCGAGGGCCGCCATCTCGAACTTGCCGCGCGAGAGCTGCGCGTAGCCCGGGCTCACCTGCAGGCGCGCGAAGCCGAGCGCCGTCGCCGTCGCCTCGCGCGGCAGCGGCAGGTTGACGCCGTATCCGGCCGCGGTGCCCAGCGGGTCGGCGTCGATCCACTCGCGCGCCTGACGCGCGCGCACCGCGTCGTCGATGAACGCTTCGGCCCAGGCCGCCCACCACGCGCCGGTCGACGACACCACCGCGCGCTGCAGGTGCGTATAGCCCGGCATCGGCTGCAGCATCTCCCCCGCCGCGCGATCGAGCGCGACCTCTGCGCATTCGACGCAGAGACCGCGCAGCTCGTCGAGCCGGTCGCGCAGCCAGAGACGCGTGGCGACCAGCACCTGGTCGTTGCGGCTGCGCCCGGTATGGATGCGCCGGCCTGCGTCGCCGACCTTCTCCGTGAGCACGGCTTCGATCGCCGAATGGCCGTCCTCGTAACGGTCGTCGAGGACGAAGACGCCCTGCTCGATATCGGCATCGAGCTGCGTGAGTGCTTCGTCGATCCGCGCGAACTCGTCGCCCGACAGGATGCCGATCGCCGCGAGGCCACGCGCGTGCTCGCGGCTCGCGCGAATGTCGTAGCGCAGGAAGCCGCGATCGAGCACGACGTCGTCGCCGGCGAGGAAACGCTGGATGCGCGCGTCGATCTCGACGCCGTCCTTCTGCCACAGCAGCGTGCTCATGCGGGGGTCTCCGGTGCCGGTACCAGCGGGATGCCGGCGAATTCGTCGAGCCCGAAGGCCAGGTTGAGGTTCTGCAGGGCCTGCGTCGCGGCGCCTTTGAGCAGGTTGTCGAGCGTGGCCACGACGACGAGCCTACGGCCATCGCCGGTGAGGGTGACGCCGCCGATCTCGACGTAGTGGCGCCCGGCGATACGCGCGACCCACGGCGCTTCGTCGACCACCTGCACGAGCGGCTCGGCCGCGTACGCCGCGAGGTAGCGCGCGCGCGCTTCGTCCAGCGACACCGGCACGCGCAGATGCAGGTTGGCGGTGATCGTCAGCCCACGGAAATGCGGTGCCACGTGTGGCATGAACTCCACCGCATGCCCGAGCTGCCGCGTGACTTCGCGCTCGTGCACGTGCCCGGTGAGCGCATAGGGCATGAGGTTGTCGCGCAGCAGCTCGACATCGTTCTTCGGCGAGGGCGTGGTGCCCGCGCCGGAATACCCCGACACGCCGAAGCACTGCACCGGGCCGTCGAGCAGATCGCGCATGGGCGCGATCGCGAGCTGCATGGCGGTCGCATAGCAGCCGGGGTTGCTGATGCGACGGCTGATGCCGGCACGGCCGCCGAGCTCGGGCAGGCCGTAGTGCCAGGCGTCGTCGAAGCGGTAGTCGGCGGAGAGGTCGACGATCGCGCAGCCGGGGGCGCGTGCGTCGATCGCGGCGACGTAGTCCACCGCCTTGCCGTTCGGCAGCGCCAGGATCACCGCGCCATCGTCCGGAAGTGGCAGCGTCGCGGGATCCGGCGCGACGTAGGCGAGCCCCGCGGGCGCGCCGGCGACATGATCGGCGACCGCCTGCCCCGCGCGCTCGCGCGAGGCGACGAAGGCCAGTTCGAACGCCGGATGTGCCGCGAGCAGGCGGATCAGCTCTTCGCCGACATGGCCGCGCGCACCGACGATACCGACGGGAATACCTCGCGTGCTCATGCGGTGGCCTCCAGCCGTGCGTCGAGGCCTGCCCGGATGGAGGGCCACTCCCGCGCGAGGATCGAGTAGACGTAGGTATCGCGCAGGCTGCCGTCGCGATGGCGCATGTGCGCGCGCAGGATGCCGTCGCGCCGCGCACCCAGGCGCTCGATGGCCGCCTGCGACCGAAGATTCAGGTGGCTCGTCTCGAAAGCCACGGCTTCGCAGCCGAGCACGTCGAAAGCATGCGTGAGCAGCAGTCGCTTGGCTTCCGTGTTGAGGCCGGTGCGCTGCGCCCGTGCCGCATACCACGTGTAGCCGATGGTGAGCCGCGGCACGGCGCGATCGATGCGGTAATAGCGCGTCGAACCGACCACGTCGCCGCGCCCGTCCATCACCACGAACGGCAGCGCCTCGCCGCCGGCCTGCATGGAGAGCGCGCTGTCGACGTAGGCGCGCACCTCGTCGGGGCCCGGCACGGTCGTGCTGACGAGTTCCCAAAGGGCCCCGTCACCGGCCGCGAGGCCGAGTGCGTCCGCATGCTCCGCTCGCAAAGGCGCCAGCGTGACGTGCCGTCCGCACAGCGTCGGCACAGTCGTCCATGGATCATTCGCCATCGCGATCCTCCAGCGTCGCCGGGTGATGCTCGCAGTGCGCGACCGCGCGGCCGATGGCCTCCATCGACTCGAGCCCGTACCAGAACACCTGCCAGCGCGGGCGGCGGATGGATCCATCGGCCTGCGAGAAATAGAATGGATTGACGGGATTGCCGTGGCGCGAGCGCCAGAACAGGGTCGGCGTCTCGGCGTGCATCACCTGCCAGACCGCGCGCCCCAGGCCCTCGCCCTGCGCTTCGTCGAGCACGGCGAACTTGTCGAGGTAGGGCACGCCGTCCTCGATCGTGACGATCATCGCCGCGCGATAGTTCTCGCTGACGTAGGCGCGGTGCAGCTGCGTGCGTTCGAAGTAGTCGGGCAGCAGGCGACGGCCGAAGGCGGATTCGACGAGTCCGCGCAGGCGATCGGTGTCGAGCTCGTCCCATGAGGACACGGCGAGCACGCGCTCGCCCCGGCGCACCAGCGTGCCCGAGCCCTTGTGCGTGAACAGCTCCCGCGCCAGTTCCGCCGGCCGCGTGATCGACACCGACGACGCCGGCGGCAGCGCTTCCAGAAGCTCGCGGATCTGCTCGATCTTCAGACGCATGCCGCCGCCGAGCCACGGCTGGCGCATCAGCTCCTCGTACTCGGTCGACAGGTTGATCGAATCGATCACCTGCCCGTCGCCGTCGAGCAGGCCGCCGGTGCCGGTCAGGAAGACGATCTTGTAGGGCTGCAATGCGCGCACGAGCTCGTTGGCCGCGAAGTCGGCATTGATGTTGAGGATCTGCCCCGCCGGCGTTTCGCCCAGGCTCGCGATCACCGGGATCGAGCCCACGCGCAGGCTGGCGTGGATCGCGGCCAGGTCTACACGTTCGACGCGCCCCACCAGCCCCAGCGCGGCGCGATCGATGTAATCCGCCTCGAAGACCCCGGAGACGATCGACGTGGACCGCGCGCCGGCCTCCTGCAGGGCCTCGGCCAGCCGCAGGTTCTCCGCGTGGAAGACGCGGCGCACGATCGCGAGCGTTTCGGGCGAGGTCACCCGCAGGCCGTCGACGGTGCGCTTGTCGATACCTGCGGCGGCGAGTTGTGCGTCGAGCTGCGGCCCGGCGCCGTGGATGACGATGGGCGTGAGGCCGACGTCCTGCAGGAAGGCCAGCGACGAGGACAATGCGTCGAGATCGTCGCGCAGTACCGCGCCGCCCACCTTCACCACCGCGAAGCGTTCGGCGTCGAGCTGTGCGAAGCGGCGCAGGTACTGGTCGATCTCCTTCGCGCTGCCCATGCTCGAGAGCAGGCGCACGATGGTCTGGCGGGTCTGGATGTCGTGGACCGGCGTCATGTCAGCCCTCCCCACCGAGAATCCGCGCGATCGACGCGGCATAGCGCTCGAGCTGCGCGATTTCCACCCACTCGTCCGCCGCATGCGCCTGCGCGATGTCGCCCGGGCCGTAGACGAACGTCGTCAGGCCGGCCTCGGAGAACAGCGAGGCCTCGGTCCAGAAGTCGACCGCGTTGCCGATCGGCAGCTCGAGCGCGTCGGCGAGATCACGCGCCGCGAGTCGCGCGCGCTCGGCGCCGTCCAGCCCGCCCGCGGGCAGCGGCGGGCCGCGGAAGGTTTCCTCGTAGGACTCGATATCGCCCTCGCCCGCCAGCGCCCGCAGGCGCGCGTGCAGCTCGTCGATCGACATCGACGGCAGCGGACGGAAGTTGAAGCGCAGCTCGGCGCTGGGCGCGATCACGTTGCCCTTGATGCCGCCGGCCATGGTGCCGATGTTGAAGCGCAGCCCGGTGAGCCCGCCGAAGCGCTCGTGCGACTGCGCGGCGACATGATCCAGCGCCGCCACGCCCCAACGCATCGCGCGGTGCACGGCGCTGGCCTGCAGTGCATCGGCGGCGGAGGCGTGGCCGGCCATGCCGCGAAAGCGCAGCAACGCCGAGCTGATGCCGCGGTGCGCGAGTACCGCCTCGCAGCGCGTGGGCTCGGCGACGATCGCTTCGCGGAAACCGTGCTCGCCCGCGAGGAAGGCGCGGATGCAGCGCGCGTCGTTCGCTTCCTCGTCGGTGCTGAACAGGAATGCGGCGTCGCCCCGGGTGAGCGCCGCAGCCGCCAGCAGGCCGGCCGCCGCGCCCTTGATGTCGCAGGCGCCGAGGCCGATCGCGCGATCACCGTCGATGCGCATGCGCAGCGGATCCGCAGTCCACCCATCCGATGAGGGCACCGTGTCGAGATGCACGTTGAACAGCCGCGCCGGCGCGCCGCGCACGGCGAGCATCGAAACCGCGCCCGCGCCGTGGTCGATCACATCGATTCGGAAGCCGGGCAGCTGCGCGCGCAGGTAATCGAAGATCCCGCCCGTGCCGATGGCACGCGGCGGATTGCGCGTGTCGAAGCGGACCAGCGCTTCGAGGTGCGCGAGGACCGCGTCACGCATCGTCGCCCGCTCCGTTCACCTGTGCCCAGAGCGTGCTGCTCATGCCGAACAGCTTGATGAAGCCCTCGGCTTCCTCGACGCCCCAGTCGGCCGACTGTGCATACGTGGCGCCCTTCGAGTGCAGCAGGTGGGGCGACGCCACGGCGACGGCGTCCACGCGGCCGCCGCGCGTTTCGAGCACCACCTCGCCGTTGACCATGCGCTGGGACGACGCGAGGAAAGCCTCGAGATCGGTCTTGAGCGGATCGTGGAAGAAGCCTTCGTAGACGACCTCCACCCACTTGCGCGCGACCTCCGGCTTGAAGCGGTTCTGCTGCTTGCTCAGCACCGCCTCCTCCAGCGCGCGGTGCGCCACGAGCAGGCCGACAAGCCCCGGCGCCTCGTACACGATCCGGCCCTTGAGGCCGATCGTCGTATCGCCGGTGTACATGCCGCGGCCCACGCCATAGGGCGCGAGCTGCGCGTTCAACGCCGCGAGGATGCGATGCCCCTCCATGTCCACGCCATCCAGCGCCACCGCCTCGCCGCGCTCGAACCGGATCGCGATGCGCAGCGGCGCGGCCGGCCACTCCTCGCGCGGCGCGCACCAGCCGCGCGAACCTTCACCCGGCGCTTCCCAGCGGTCGATCTCGCCCCCCGAGAGTGTCACGCCGAGCAGGTTCTCGTTGATGGTGTAGCTCTGCTGCTTGGCACGCACGCCGAAACCGCGCTCCTCCAGATACGCCTGCTCGTAGGCGCGGGTCTGCGTGTGCTCCTTCTGGATCTCCCGGATCGGCGCCACGATGCGGTAGTCGCCACTGGCCTTCACCGCCAGGTCGAAGCGCACCTGGTCGTTGCCCATGCCGGTGCAGCCGTGCGCGATCGCATTCGTACCCAGTTCGCGGCAGCGCTGCAGTGCGGCGTCGACGATCAGATAGCGGTCCGACACCAGCAGCGGATACTGGCCCTGGTAGGCCTCGCCGGCCTGCACGAACGGCTTGACGAAACCGTCCCAGATCGCCGGGCCGCCGTCGACGGTGACATGGCTGGCGACGCCCAGCTCCTGCGCCCGCTGCTCGATATAGGCGCGTTCCTCCGCGTCTACGCCGCCGGTGTCGGCGAACACGGTGTGCACGTTCCAGCCGCGCTCCTTCAGATAGGGCACGCAGAAGCTGGTGTCGAGGCCGCCGGAGAAGGCGAGGACGATGTCGCGGGATTCGTTGGAAGACATGGAAGGGTCCGGAGTCGAAGCGGGTTCAGGCGCGCTGGCCGATGAGGGCGGCCATCACGGCCTTCTGCACGTGCAGGCGGTTCTCCGCCTCGTCGATGGCGATGCATGCCGGCGAGTCCATCACCGCGTCCGTGGCCTTGACGTTGCGGCGCAGCGGCAGGCAATGGCTGAAGACGCCGTTGTTGGTCAGCGCCATCTTCCGTTCGTCGACGATGAAGTGCCTGTGTGCGTCGCGGATGGGCTTTTCGGGCGCCCAGTTGCCGAAGTACGGCAGCGCGCCCCAGCTCTTGGCGTAGACGACGTCGGCGCCCGCGTAGGCGCTGTCGATGTCGTGGCTCACGGCGAGCGAGCCACCGCTCTCGGCGACGTTCTGCTCGGCCCAGCCCATGTAGCGCTCGTCGAGCACGTAGTCGCGCGTCGGGCACAGCAGCGTCACGTCCATGCCGAGCCGCGTGGCGATGGTCAGCGCCGAATTCGCCACGGCCGTGTTGAGCGGCTTGGGATGGTAGGTCCACGTCAGCACGTACTTCTTCCCACGCAGGTCGGTGGTGCCGAAGTGCTCCTGCAGTGCGAGCGCGTGCGCGAGCTCCTGGCAGGGGTGCGTGATCGTCTCCATGTTGATCACCGGCACCGTGGAGTATTTCGCGAAGGCCTTGAGCACGCGGTCCTCGCGGTCGACGGACCAGTCCACGAACTTGGGGAACGCGCGCACGCCGATCAGGTCCACGTAGCGCGCCAGCACGCGCGCGACTTCCGCGATGTGTTCCTCCGCCTCGCCGTCCATCACCGTGCCAAGGTCGAACTCGATCGGCCACGCGTCCTTGCCCGGCTGCAGCACGATCGCGTGTCCGCCCAGGTGGAACGCGCCGAGCTCGAAGCTGGTGCGCGTGCGCATGGACGGGTTGAAGAACACCAGCGCGATGGACTTCCCGCGCAGCGCGTCGCCGAGGGGCTTTTGCTTGAACTCCGCCGCATGCGCGAGCAGCGCGTCGAGGTCCGCGCGGGACCAGTCCTGGGTGTTGAGGAAATGCTTCATGGCGGACTCCGGGTGGAAATGCCGGGCCCTGAAACGCAGGAACCCAGCGCGTGGCTGGGTTCGGGAAGATCCTGTCGCGGCGAATCCGCTTAGGACAGGTGATGCTCGACGAAGCCCGGCCGGTTGTCGGTGGAGCGTCGGCGCGCGCGCGAGGTCATGCCCGCCGCCATGTAGGCAGAGGTCAGGATGTCGGCGTCGGCGTAGCGGGGATTCATGGAGGCGCGCATGCTCGCATGGGAGGGACCGGGCCCGCAAGCGTCAGGGGGACGGCATCACGGAGACGCGGATGCGCAGCAGGTGGCCGGGGTCCTCCGCCAGGCGATTGCGGTACTTGGAGCCACGGTACGTGTAGTCCACGTCATAGGCGATCGGCCTGCGGAACTCGCGCTCAACCGGCACGTTCCGGCAGCTCTGCCGCGCCTCCTCCTCGCCACCGAATGCTCCCCGCACGGCGCCCACGACGCGGCGGATGCGCGAGCGCTCGGCGGCGGTCAGCCCGTCGCAGCGCGTTTCCATGCGCGTGGCGGTCAACGTCTGGTAGACCGGCGTCACACGCAGCACCTTCGCGTACTCGTAGCGCACGTTCTCGCGCTGGATCACGGTCGTCTGCGCCACGGCCACGGTGGACAGGCCGAGCAGGACGATGGCGAGCAGCTGCAGCAGGTGGCGCAAGCGGAGACTCCGGCGGGTGCGGAAGGCGGGCAGTGTATGCGCGCCGGCAGGCCGGGCGCTGAACCCCTCCTGTCACCTGCCATCCGCGGAGGGCGCCGCGCCACGGCCTACAATGCGGGGCTGACCCGAGGCCGCCCATGTCCCTGCACCTCTTCAACAGCCTGACCCGCCGCGTCGAAGCCTTCGTTCCGCTCGATCCGGCGCGCCCGACGATGTACGTCTGCGGCCCCACGGTCTACAACTACGTGCACATCGGCAACGCGCGCGGGCCGGTCGTCTTCGGTGTGCTGGCAGACCTGCTGCGCCGCCGCTTCGGCAGCATCGCCTACGCACGCAACATCACCGACGTCGACGACAAGATCAACGCGGCCGCCCGCGAACAGCAGGTGCCGATCTCGACGATCACCGACCGCTTCGCCGACGCCTACCGCGAGGACATGGCCGCGCTCGGCGTGCGCCTGCCCGACATCGAGCCCACCGCCACCGGCCACATCGCGCACATGATCGCGATGATCGAGCGGCTGATCGATGCGGGCCACGCCTATGCCGCCGAAGGCCACGTGCTGTTCGCCGTCGCGAGCTTCGACGGCTACGGCAAGCTCTCGCGCCGCGATCGCGACGAGATGCTCGCGGGCGCGCGCGTCGAGGTAGCGCCGTACAAGCGTGACGCGGGCGATTTCGTCCTGTGGAAGCCCTCGACCGACGACCTGCCCGGCTGGGATTCGCCCTGGGGCCGCGGCCGGCCGGGCTGGCACATCGAATGCTCGGCCATGGCTGCGGCTCATCTGGGCGAGACCATCGACATCCACGCCGGCGGCGTCGACCTGCAGTTCCCGCACCACGAGAACGAGATCGCGCAGAGCGAGTGCGCGCACGGCGGCGCGCCGTTCGCGCGCTTCTGGCTGCACAACGGCATGCTCAACTTCGGCGGCGCGAAGATGAGCAAGTCGGTCGGCAATATCGAGAAGGTGCATGACCTCGTCCACGCGCATCCACCGGAAGCGCTGCGTTACGCGTTGCTGTCAGCGCACTATCGCCAGCCACTGGAGTGGTCCGACGCGCTGATCGAGCAGAGCGTGCGCACGCTCGATCGCCTGTACGGCACGCTGCGCGACCTCGGCGACGTCGCTGCGGATGCGGTGATTCCGGCAGCCGTCGACGCCATGCTCGACGACGACCTCAACACGCCGCAGGTGCTCGCCGAGCTCGCGCGCATCGCCGGTGAAGCGCGCAAGGCGACGGACACCGAGAGCCGCGCGCGGCTGAAGTCCGAGCTGCTGGGCGCGGGTCTGGCGATCGGACTGCTGCAGCAGTCCGCGGCGGACTGGTTCGCGCGCGGTGCATCGAACGACGACGACGCACGCATCCAGGCGCTGGTCGACGAGCGCGCCACGGCGAAAAAGGCGCGCGATTTCGAGCGCTCCGATGCCATCCGCGAACAGCTCGCCGCCGAAGGCATTCTCCTCGAGGACACGGCGGCCGGCGTACGCTGGCGCCGCGCCTGATCCGGAAACGATGCGCACTGACGTGACCGACTCCTACTTCCCGCTCGAGCCCAGCGCCGCCGACGCGCAGGCGGCCATCCGCGACGAATTCGCCTTCTTCTCCGACTGGGCCGAGCGCTACCAGTACCTGATCGACCTCGGCCGCAAGCTGCCGCTGCTGGACGACGCCGCGCGCACCGAAGAGAACCGGCTGCTCGGCTGCCAGTCGAAGGTGTGGATCGTCAGCGACGGCGACGCGTCGCGGCTGGACTTCACCGCTGCCAGCGACTCGGCCATCGTCTCCGGCCTCGTCTATCTCGCGCTGCGCGTGTACTCGGGCCGCGCAGCGAGCGAGATCCTGGCGACCGAGCCGACGTTCGTCGCGGACATCGGCCTGTCCAGGCACCTGTCGCCGACCCGCAGCAACGGCCTCACCGCGCTGCTCGCCTACATCCGGGAAACCGCGCAGCGCGCAGCGTGAGCGACGCGCCCGGCAGCGGAGACGCGGCGCTCCACCCGATCCGGGTGCCGGGTTTTGCCGCCCTAATGGGCTACCGCATCCTGACGATCCTGTCGTACCAGATCGTCGCCGTAGCGGTGGGCTGGCAGGTCTACCAGCTCACGCGCGATCCGCTGGCACTCGGGCTGATAGGCCTGGCGGAAGTGATTCCCTATTTCTGCGTGGCCCCGTTCGCCGGCTACCTCGTCGACCACCTGCCGCGACGCAAGCTCGGCATCGCCGCCTGCCTGGGCCTTGCGGTCACGCCGCTCGTGCTGGTCGTGCTGACCGTCACCGGCCCGCGCGAAAGCACGTGGCCGACGTACGCCGCTATCGCGCTCACCGGTGGCGTGCGCGCCTTCCTCGGCCCGGTCTACAACGCGCTGTTCGGCCGCGTGCTGGTGCGCGCCCAGTACACGCGCGGCGCGAGCATCGCCAGCATCGTGTTCCAGTCCGGGCTGGTCGTCGGCCCGGCGGTCGGCGGCCTGCTGGTCGGCGCGGGCGACGTGCGCATCGCCTACGCGATCGCCGCACTGTTCGCACTGTGCGCGGCGTTCTTCGTCGGTTCGGTGCGGGTGACGGAACCGGCGCCGACGCTGCAGCGCGGCCCGGTGCTGGCGAGCATCGCCGAAGGCGCGCGCTTCGTCTTCGGCCACCAGCTGCTGCTGGGCGCGCTGGCGCTGGACATGTTCGCGGTGCTGCTCGGCGGCGCGATCTCGCTCGCGCCCGCCTTCATCGCCGACGTGCTCGACGAGGGGCCGGAAGCCCTGGGCATCCTTCGCGCGGCGCCTGCGCTGGGCTCGGTGGCGGTGGGCGTCTGGCTGGCGCGCCGGCCGCTGGAGCGCCATGCGGGCCGGGTGCTGCTGGGCGCCGTCGCGGGCTTCGGGCTGTGCATGATCGGCTTCGCGCTGTCCACGCAGCTGTGGCTGTCGGCCGCGTTCCTGCTGGTATCCGGCGCCTGCGATGGCGTCTCGGTGGTGTTGCGCTCGACGATCCTCCAGCTGTCGACGCCCGACGAGATGCGCGGGCGCGTCTCGTCCATCAACGGAATATTCGTGGGCTCGTCCAACGAACTCGGCGCGTTCTGGGCGGGCTCGATGGCGCGGCTGTTCACGCTGGTGCCCGC
>CAZNRZ010000021.1:21057-23520 GCA_964575535.1 uncultured Lysobacter sp.
CGGACTCAGTCGCCCATCTGCTTCTGCAGGTGCTCCCAGCGCTCCTGCGCGTCGATCGTGCGCTCGGCGGTGAGGCGTGCCGAGAGGCGGTCGAGGCCGATGTCCTCGCCGGTGTCTACGCAGTAGCCGTAGTCACCCGAATCGATGCGCTTGAGCGTGCTGTCGATCTTGCTGATCAGCTTGCGGTAGCGATCGCGCGTGCGCAGTTCCAGCGAGTTCTCCGTCTCACGGGTCGCACGCTCGGCCTCGTCGCCGACGTCGCGCACTTCCTCGCGCAGGTTCTCGATCGTCTGCTTCGACTCCTCGACCAGATCCGCGCGCCAGCTCAGCAGGCGCTGGCGGAAATACTCGAGCTGCAGCGGGCTCATGTATTCCTCGTCCGCGGCGGGGCGATAGCCCTCCGGAACGATGGGACGGCCGGTGGCCTCGTCGGTGCGGTACTCGACGACGCGGCGCGGGCTGCTCTTGGTTTTCGACGCATCGCGCCCGGATGTGACGGCGACGGCGACGCGACCTTCGCGACGCTCGGAGGGGGCGGTCTTGCCGCCGGCGCCTGCGGCGGCTTGGCCGGCCGCGGCGCTCTTCTTCTGTGTACTGCTGCTCATGGACTCCACCTGAGGGGCCGGGCGCGCCGCGGGGGCGGGCTTCGACCCTGTCTTCGTAGCGCCCGCGGGAGCCGCCTTCGCGGCGGCGCCCTTGGGTCGTTCGTTCGCGCCTTCCGCCGCGGGGCGCCGTGTGGGCTCCGCCGCGGAACTGCGCTTGCTCGCGGCCGCAGGTTGCGGCGCGATGGTCTTCTTCGTGGCTTTCGCCGGAACCGCCGGCGTACGCGCGGGCTTGCCTGCCACCGGCGTGGACTTCGCCGCCGCCTTCTTCACCGCCTTCGCGGGTGCTGCCTTCTTCGCAGGCGCCGCCTTTTTCGCGGATGTCTTCACCGGCGTCTTCGCTGGAGCTTTCGCCGGCGCCTTCGAAGCCGCCTTGACGGGCGCCTTCGCTGCCTTCTTCGCAGCCGCCTTCACCGGCGCCTTGGTCACCGTCTTCTTCGCGGGCGCCTTCCTGGCGGCAGACTTCGCGGGCGCCGGCTTGCTGGCGGCGGACTTGGCGGATTTCTTGGCCGCCGGAGCGGCCTTCTTCGCGGTTTTCTTCGATGCCACGAGCGCCTTTCCTTCTTCCCTTGAGGCGGGAAAGCGCGCTGTTATACCCTGCCCTTCACAGCGGCGGCAACCACGCAGCGACATCGCTGCGACGGATGCATGTCCAACCGGAACGGCACCAGCGCCTGCCCTCACCTCCAGCGAAAACTCGTTGAACGGTGTAGCGGCATCATGGTGATCCACCGCATCAAGGCCTCGTGATCGCGCGTCTGCTCATCGTCCTGCTTCGCGGCTACAAGCGGTGGATCAGTCCACTGCTCGGGCCGCTCTGCCGATTCCATCCGACCTGTTCGGTGTACGCGATGGAAGCGATCGCGCGGCACGGCGCGTTGCGCGGCTCGTGGCTGGCGACGCGCCGCGTGCTGCGTTGCCATCCGCTGAATCCCGGTGGCCACGACCCCGTCCCGCCCACGCGCGAGCGGCGATGATCGCGGCATTGCCCCGTGGAGCAACCGTAGTGATCCGCCGCCTCGCCCTGTCCTGCCTCATCGTGCTCGCCGCCTGCACGACCGCGCGTGCACCGAAAGCCGCCCCCGCCGAGCACACCTCCGTTTCCCTGGAGGTTCCGGCGGACGCGTCGCAGGGTGCGCTGGTGATCGGCCGCACGTCGACCGGCGCAGACGTCCGCGTGGATGGACGTCCGGTGCGGGTCGCACCTGATGGGCGCTTCGTCTTCGGCGTGGCGCGCGACGCGTCGGGAGTCATCCTGGTCGAAGCCGTATCGCCGGCCGGTTCGCGGAATGAGCACGAGATCACCGTGCATCCGCGCGAATGGCCCGTCGAGCGCGTCACCGGCGTTCCGCCTTCCACGGTGGACCCGCCGCCGGCGATCGCGGCGCGCATCCAGGCCGAGCAGGCGCGGGTAAGCGCGGCGCGGCGGCGCGACGATGCGCGCACCGATTTCGCCACGCGATTCATCCGACCGGTCGAAGGGCGCATCAGCGGACGCTTCGGCAACCAGCGCGTCTACAACGGTCGGCCCGGCGCGCCGCATTCGGGCATGGACATCGCGGCGGCGTCGGGAACGCCCGTCCGCGCGCCGGCCGCCGGCGTGGTGACGTTCGCGGATCCCGCCCTCTACCTCACGGGCGGCACCCTGCTGATCGACCACGGCCACGGCGTGAGCTCGAACTTCCTGCACCTCTCGCGCATCGACGTGCGCACGGGCGATCGCGTCGAGCAGGGACAGATCATCGCCACCGTGGGCGCGACCGGCCGCGCTACCGGGCCGCACCTGCACTGGGGCATGAACTGGTTCGACGTGCGCGTCGACCCGCTGCTGGTGCTCGAAGCCGGCGAGTGATCCGGCGCG
>CAZNRZ010000022.1:0-20381 GCA_964575535.1 uncultured Lysobacter sp.
AGCAACAGCGAAACCAGCGCGATGCGGGGCATGCGGCTCTCCGGGGAAAATTCTGAGGCGGCGAGTCTATAGAGCGGCCCGTCGGGCGAACCCTGCCGGAAGTCGTGCGAACGGGGGGTTTCACGACCAGCGGCCGCACTGCACGATGACTTCTGCCACGCAGGCGCCGCAAACCGCGCTGATAGACTGCCGGCCATGACGTTCATCGCCTCCACCCTCAGCGGCAGCAAGCCGGAGCAGTACGCGCAGCTGCTCGCGCAGGTCCACGGGCTGCTGCACGGCGAGCGCGACCGCATCGCCAATGCAGCCAACCTTTCGGCGCTGGTCTACCACGCGCTGCCGCAGCTCAACTGGGTCGGCTTCTATTTCTTCGACGGCAGCGAGCTCGTCGTCGGCCCCTTCCAGGGCCTGCCCGCCTGCGTGCGCATCCCGCTGGACAAGGGCGTCTGCGGCGCGGCGGCCAGCACGCGGCAGACCCAGCGCGTGGCCGACGTGCACGACTTCCCCGGCCACATCGCCTGCGATTCGGCCTCACGCTCGGAGCTGGTGGTGCCGCTGGTCGCGTCCGACGGCGCACTGATCGGCGTGTTCGACATCGACAGCCCCGAGCCCGACCGCTTCGACGCCGACGACCAGCGCGGCCTCGAGGCGATCGCGCGCGCCTTCATCGACTCGCTGGGCTGATGCGATGACCACGCCCGCGCCGCGCATGCTCAACATCGGCGCGCGATCGGGCGCGTGGCTGCGGCAGGTGGGCCTGCGCACGTACGAGGACCTCGCCGCGATCGGCCCGCTGGAAGCCTACGTGCGCGTCAAGCGCGCCGGCTTCAAGCCCAGCCTCAATCTGCTCTACGCGCTGGAAGGCGCGTTGACGGGCTGCCACTGGCAGCAGGTCGACATCAACCGCCGCGCCGAACTCGCCGCGCTCGCGCAGGCCGAAGTGGCGAAGCTGCCGGTGCGCGGCCGCGGGCCGGCGCCGTCGGCCGTGACCGTGACGCTGGGCGAGGCGCAGCCGCAGGAGTGATGCGCCGCGGGACGGATCAGCTTTCGTCCTGCGAATCCATACACGCACACGATGCCGCGTGCATCGGTAGCGTTGCGCGGCGCTTGCGGCGGCTCGTGACGGATATCGGCTGACAGTCATCATCCGCATCCAGTGCGCTGTCGTCGGCGCGCATGCACGTCGTCTCACCTGCTGCAGGATCTTCTTCGCCGCGCATGACCGGCAGCGCGCCGATGCACTGCGCGCCGGCCTGCATGTCGCGCCGCATGCGATGGATCGGCGCGATGCTGTCGTCGCAGTGCCGCCTGCGATGCATGCATCGCCTCACCAATCCGGCGCAAGGCATTGATGGACCGCGATCCGCGTGTCTCCCAATCTGGCGAGACGATCGGAAGCATGCGCCCTCATCCACATCGTTAGTAATATTACTAACGATGTGTCGATTACCCGCCCGAGTCCGCCCTGCCCTGCCGCCCGACCCGGAGGTGGCTGCATGAGTGCGCAGGTGCTGGAGCTCGACGGGCTGTTGAAGGCGCGCCACGTCTGGCGCGGCCCCGCGCCGCAGCCGCTGCCGGCCGAAGGCCTGTCGACCGGCTGGGCGATGCTCGACCGGGCGCTGCCCACGGGCGGCTGGCCCGATGCGTCGCTCAGCGAACTGCTGATCCCCTCCGATGGCGTGGGCGAGCTCGAGCTGCTGTGGCCCGCGTTGTCGAAGCTCAGCGCGGGCGACGGGCTGGTCGTGCTGGTCGCGCCGCCTTTCCTGCCCTATGCGCCGGCCTGGCACGCGGCCGGCGTGCGCCTGCAGGGCTTGCAGGTGATACGTGCCGATGCGCGCGACGCGCTGTGGGCCGCCGAGCAATGCCTGCGCTCGGGCGCCTGCAATGCGGTGGTCTGCTGGCCGGTCACCACGGACGACCGGCTGATCCGTCGCCTGCAGGTGGCCGCCGAGAACGGGCGCTGCCGCGGCTTCGCGATCCGTCCTTCGCAGGCGGCGCGCAATCCGTCGCCGGCGCCGCTGCGGTTGCTGATCGAGCCTGCGCCCCTGCGGCAGATCCGCGTCATCAAGTGCCGCGGTGCGAATCCTCCGGCCATGCCGGTGCCGTTCCCGCGGTCGGCGCGCTGAGGCGACGATGCAGTGGGCCTGCCTGTTCCTGCCGCAGCTCGCGCTGGATGCGGCGCTGCGCGACGCCGACGACCGCGACGCGCCGCTCGCGCTGCTCGACGGCCCCGTGCAGCGGCGCATGCTGCATGCGGTGAGTCCGTCGGCGCGCGCGCTGGGGCTGCGGCCGGGCATGAGCTTCGCGGCGGCTCAGGCGCTCGGCGCGCGATGCCGCTTCGTCGAGCTCGATCCGCTCGCGGTGGAACGCACGCGCGGGCTGCTGGCCGCATGGGCCTACGGCTACAGCTCGCACGTGAGCCTGGCCCTGCCGCATTCGATCCTGCTCGAAGTCGGCCGCAGCCGCGCGCTGTTCGGCGACTGGAGCCGGCTGCAGGCGCGCCTTCGGCGCGAGCTGCAGGAGAAGGGCTTCCGCCATCGCATCGTCAGCGCGCCCAATCCGCATGCGGCCCGCGTGCTGGCGAATGTGCACGATGATCTGGATGTCGACCGCGCCGGCCTGCAGGGCGCGCTCGCACCGGTGCCGACCGGGCGCGCCGGCCTGCCCGCCGAGCACGTGCAGGCACTCGTGAGCATGGGCCTTCGACGGCTCGGGCAACTGCTCGCCCTGCCGCGCGCCACGGTGGCCCGGCGCTTTCCGCCCACGCTGCTGCAGCATTTCGATCGCCTCGCCGGCGAGCCGGCGCCGCTGGATCTCTATCGCCCGCCCGACCGGTTCGACGCACGCATCGAGTTCGACTACGAGGTCGAATCCAGCCAGGCGCTGCTGTTTCCGCTGCGCCGGCTCACGTCGGATCTCGCGCTCTTCCTGTCCAGCCGCGACGGCGGCGTGCAGCGCTTCAGCCTGTGGTTCGAGCACGAGCGCCGGCCCGACAGCGAACTGGTGATCGGGCTGCTGGCGCCGGAGCGCGACGCGGGCCTGCTGTTCGAGATCACGCGCGTGCGCGTCGAACAGGTGCGCCTGCCGGCACCGGTGCGCGGGCTGCGCCTGCATGCGGCGGAGCTGCCGCGCTTCGTCCCGGCCTCGCGAGAGCTGTTCGATCAGCGCGACCAGCAGCACGTGCCATGGCTGCAGGTACGCGAACGCCTGCGCGCGCGGCTGGGCGACCACGCGGTGCAGGGCGTGGGATGGCGCGGCGACCATCGCCCCGAACGCGTCGTCGACCCGACCGCGATGCACGTTCCCGCGCAGGCAGGCGCGCTCGTGCGTCCCGGCTGGCTGCTGCCCGAACCGCTGGCGGTGAACGAGCTCGACGTGCGCGTTCTCGCGGGCCCGGAACGCATCGAAACGGGCTGGTGGGACGGCGACGACTCGGACGTGCGCCGCGACTACTACGTCGTGGAGACGGACACGGGGCGCCGCGGCTGGGCCTATCGCGCGGTGCGCTACGGGCGCGACGTGGCGCCGTCGCCGCTGGTGCTGCACGGGTGGTTCTCGTGAGCGACACGCTCGCCATCGAGGCCCTGCCCGACTACGCGGAACTGCACTGCCTGTCGGACTTCAGCTTCCACCGCGGTGCGTCCAATGCGATGGAGCTGTTCCACCGCGCGCGCCAGCAGGGCTATTCGGCGCTGGCGATCACCGACGAATGCACGCTGGCCGGCATCGTGCGCGCGCACCAGGCGGCGGCCGACATGGGCGTGCCGCTGATCGTCGGCAGCGAGATGGCGATCGAGGGCGGCCCGCGCTGCGTGCTGCTGGTCGAATCGCGCGCCGGCTACACGGCCCTGTGCGCGCTCATCACCACCGCGCGGCGGCGCGCGAAGAAGGGCGGCTATCGGCTGCTGGCCGGTGATTTCGACCGCCCCCTCGACGGCCTGCTCGCACTGTGGCTGCCGGGCGACGAACCCGATCCGGCGCAGGCGGGTTGGCTGGCCGCGCGCTTTCCGTCGCGCTGCTGGATCGCCGCGGAGCTCCATCGCGGCTCCGACGATGCGGCGCGGCTGCGGGCGCTGCGCGATCTCGGCGAGCGCTTGGGCCTGCCCTGCGTGGCCAGTGGAGACGTGCACATGCACGTGCGTGGCCGGCGCGCGCTGCAGGACGTGCTGACCGCCATCCGCCTGCGCGTGCCGCTGAAGGACGCCGGCTATGCATTGTTCCCCAACGGCGAGCGCCACCTGCGCACGCGCGCAGTGCTGGCCTCGATGTATCCACGCGAACTGATGGAGGAAACGCTGCGCATCGCCGCGCGCTGCAGGTTCGATCTCAGGCGCGACCTCGCCTACGAGTATCCGCATGAACTCGTCCCTGACGGACATACGCCGACCACGTGGCTGCGTGAGCTCGTTCAGCGCGGTGTCGAGCGGCGCTGGCGCGAACTGCCGCCGATCGAGGAGCACCGCATCCGCACCGAGGCACAGATCGAGGAAGAGCTCGTACTGATCGCCCAGCTGCAGTTCGAGAACTTCTTCCTCACCGTGCACGACATCGTCAATTTCGCGCGCTCAAGGCACATCCTCTGCCAGGGCCGCGGCTCGTCCGCGAATTCCGCGGTCTGCTACGCACTGGGCATCACCGAGCTGCGGCCGGGCCAGTCGAACATGCTGGTCAGCCGCTTCATCTCGCTCAACCGCCGCAACGAGCCGCCCGACATCGATGTCGACTTCGAGCACGAGCGCCGCGAGGAAGTGCTGCAGTACGTGTTCGAGCGCTACGGCCGGGAGCGCGCGGCGCTCGCCACCGTCGTCATCTCCTATCGCGGCCGCAGCGCGGTTCGCGATGTCGGCCGTGCGCTCGGGCTGCCGGAGGACCAGGTTTCCGAGCTGGCGGCGACCCTCGATCGCTGGAGCCAGAAGGCGCCGTTGCCGGAATACCTGCGCGAGCGCGGCTTCGATCCGGACTCGCCGCTGATGCACCGCCTGCTGGTACTGGTCGACGAACTGATCGATCGCCCACGCCATCTCTCGCAGCATCCCGGCGGCTTCCTGATCTCCCAGCACCCGCTGTGGACCATCGTGCCGGTGGAGAACGCGGCCATGGACGACCGGACCGTCGTGCAGTGGGACAAGGACGACATCGAGTACATGCGCATGCTGAAAGTGGACTGTCTCGCGCTGGGCATGCTCACCTGCATCCGCAAGACGCTCGACCTGCTGCGCGACAGCGGGCGGCGCGACATCGGGCCGGCCGACATCATGGCGTGCGACCACACCGGTCCCGAAGGTCGACGTGTTTTCGAAATGATCCAGAAGGCCGACACCATCGGCGTGTTCCAGATCGAATCGCGTGCGCAGATGACGATGGCGCCGCGGCTGAAGCCCGCGAAGTTCTACGACCTCGTGATCCAGATCGCGATCGTGCGACCCGGGCCGATCCAGGGAAACATGGTGCAGCCCTATCTGGCCTGCCGCTCAAATCCGGACCTCGTCGACAATTCCGATCCGAGGCTCGCACCCATCCTCGCCCGCACCCTGGGCGTGCCGCTGTTCCAGGAACAGGTGATGGAGATCGCCATGGCCGGTGCGGACTATACGCCCGAGGATGCCGACTGGCTGCGACGCTCCATGGCCGCATGGAAGCGCCACGGCGACATGGGTGTGCACGAGAAAAAGCTCAAAGACGGATTCCGTGCGAATGGTTATTCGGAGGCATTCGCCGACATGATCTTCGAGCGCATCAAGGGCTTCGGTAACTATGGCTTCCCCGAATCCCACGCCGCCAGCTTCGCGCTGCTGGCCTGGCAGAGCGCTTGGCTCAAATGCCATGAGCCGGCCGCCTTCGCAGCGGCGTTGCTGAACTCGCAACCGATGGGCTTCTACTCGCCCAGCCAGATCGTGCAGGACCTGCGCCGGCACGGCATCGAGGTGCGGCCCGTCGACATCCGCTACAGCACGTGGGACTGCTCGCTCGAGCCCCGCGCCGACCCGTTCGATCTGGCGACGCAACCGGCCCTGCGGCTGGGTATGCGCATGATCCGCGGCTTCAACGAAGCCGCATCGCATCGCATCGAAATCGCACGCGGCGAACGCGTCTTCGCCGACGCCACCGACCTCTGCCAGCGCGCCGCCCTCGACGCGCGCGAACGTGCTGCGCTGGCGGATTCCGGCGCGCTCAAGCCGCTGCTGGGCCATCGCCACCGTGCTCGCTGGGCGATGGCCGGCGTGGAAGCCAGCCGGCCGCTGTTCGATGCCATCGAGGCGACGCCCGAACCGCACGTGCCGATCGCTCCACCCCGTGTGGACGAGGACGTACGCACCGACTACGACGCCGTAGGGCTCACGCTCTCGCGGCATCCGCTCGCGCTGCTGCGTCCGCAACTGTCGAAGCGCCGGCTGCGCCGCTCGCGCGAGTTGCCAGCGCTGGCGAACGGCGAGCGCATCGCGTTCGCCGGCCTCGTCACGCTGCGCCAGCGCCCCGGCACCGCCAAGGGCGTGACCTTCCTCACGCTGGAGGACGAGGACGGGCTGGTGAACGTGGTCGTCTGGCGCCACGTCGCACAACGTGATCGCCGCGCGCTGATGACCTCGCGGCTGCTGTGCGTGCACGGCCATCTCGAATCGGCTTCGGGCGTGCAGCACCTGATCGCGGCGCGGCTGGAGGATCTGACTGGCCTGCTGGGGCCGCTGGCGATGAGTTCCCGCGATTTCCATTGACCGCGGCCACCGCGGCCATCATCGCGAGGTAGCCGCCACGGCGAAGCAGCGCGCTACCTGTCAGTCGCCATTACAGGGTTACTCCACCGTCACCGACTTCGCCAGGTTGCGCGGCTTGTCGACATCCGTGCCACGCGCGAGTGCTGCGTGGTACGCCAGAAGCTGCACCGGAATCGCGTGCACGATCGGCGAGAGCACGCCGGCGTTGCGCGGCGTACGGATCACGTGCACCTGCTCGGACTCGCCGAAGTGGCTGTCGGCATCGGCGAAGACGAACATCTCGCCGCCGCGCGCGCGCACTTCCTGGATGTTGGACTTCACCTTCTCCAGCAGCGCATCGTTCGGCGCGATGACGACGACGGGCATCGCCTCGTCCACCAGTGCCAGCGGGCCGTGCTTGAGTTCACCCGCCGGGTAGGCCTCGGCGTGGATGTAGCTGATTTCCTTGAGCTTGAGCGCACCTTCCAGCGCGATCGGGTAGTGCACGCCACGGCCGAGGAACAGCGCGTGCTGCTTCGGCGCGAAGCGCTCGCTCCACACCGCCACCTGCGGCTCCAGGTTGAGCGCATGCTGCACGGTGCCCGGCAGCTGGCGCAGGCCGTCCATGTACGCGGCCTCCTGCGACTCGTCCAGCACGCCGCGCAGCTTGGCCAGCGTGCAGGTCAGCGTGAACAGCGCGACCAGCTGCGTGGTGAAGGCCTTGGTCGAAGCCACGCCGATCTCGGCACCGGCACGCGTGTAATAGACGAGGCGGCTGGCGCGCGGAATCGCGCTCTCCGGCACGTTGCAGATCGACAGCGTCTTCGCGTGGCCGAGGGACTTCGCGTACTTGAGCGCTTCCATCGTGTCGAGCGTCTCGCCCGACTGCGAAATGGTGACGATCAGGTTCTTCGGGTTGGCATGCGCCTCGCGGTAGCGGTACTCGCTGGCGATCTCGACGCTGCAGGGAATCTTCGCGATCGATTCGATCCAGTAACGCGCCGTGAGCCCCGCGTAGTAGCTGGTGCCGCAGGCGAGGATCTGCACGCCCTCGACATCGCGCAACACGTCCTCGGCGCCCTCTCCAAACAGCGACGCGCTGAACGCGCCGTTGTCCATGAGCGCCTCGATGGTGTCGGCCACGGCGCGCGGCTGCTCGTGGATCTCCTTCTGCATGAAGTGGCGGTACGGGCCGAGCTCCAGCGAGGCCAGCGAGACGTCGGACACGTGCACGTCGCGCTCGATCGGCGCGTTGGCCTCGTCGAACACGCGCACGCCCTCGCGCGTCACGTCGGCGGTATCGCCCTCTTCGAGGAAGATCACGCGGCGCGTGGCCTGGATGATCGCCGACACGTCGCTGGCGACGAAGTTCTCGCCATCCCCGAGCCCCACGAGCAGCGGGCAGCCCATGCGCGCGGCGACCAGGCGGCCCGGCTCGCGCTTGCTGACCACCGCGATGGCGTAGGCGCCCTCGAGCTCGCGCACGGCCGACTGCACCGCGCCGAGCAGGTCGCAGCCCTGCTTCTGGTGGTGGTGGATCAGGTGCGCGATGACCTCGGTGTCGGTCTGCGATTCGAACTCGTAGCCTTCGGCGCGCAGGCGCTCGCGCTGCTGCTCGTGGTTCTCGATGATGCCGTTGTGCACCACCGCCAGCTCGCCGAACGAGATGTGCGGATGCGCGTTGGATTCGGTGACGCCGCCGTGCGTGGCCCAGCGCGTGTGGCCGATGCCGAGCGTGGCGTGGAAGTCCTCCTGCTGCGCGGCGTTCTCCATCTCCGCCACGCGCCCGGTGCGGCGCACGCGGCGCACGTCCGCTCCGTCGACCACCGCGATACCCGCGGAATCGTAGCCGCGGTACTCGAGGCGCTTGAGCCCATCGATCAGGACGGGAACCACATCGCGATCCGCGATCGCGCCAACGATGCCGCACATGGGACGACTCCTCCGGTAAGGCGGCCATTGTAGCGACCGCCCACCTGTCCGCCGGACAACGTGGCTGTCCGCGGACAGCCCGGACACATCGTCCGCCTTTTCGAATCAACCACTTGCGATTGGCACGATGCCTGCTTGATGCAGGCTCAATCCGTCGTCCGCCATCCGACCCCTCCATGAGCATCCGCGATACCTCCGCCCAGGACGTCCGAGTCCATACCGCCGCCCCGGGGCGCAACCGCCGGCGCCTGCTGATCGCCGGCGGCGGCGTCGCCGTCGCCCTGCTGCTGGCCTTCGGCGTCTCGGCCCGTTTCGCCGGCTCGCGGTCGGTGGACGTCGATCGCCTGCGCATCGCCGAGGTCACCCGCGGCACGCTGGTGCGCGACGCCTCGGTCAACGGCCGCGTCGTCGCCGCGGTCAGCCCGACCCTCTACGCGCCCGTAGCCGCCACCGTGGTCTTCGAGAAGAAGGCCGGCGACACCGTGAAGAAGGGCGAGATCCTGGCGCGCCTGGTGTCGCCGGAGCTCGAGAGCGAACTCGCGCGCGAACGTTCGACGCTGCAGCAGCTCGAAGCCGAATCGGGCACCGCACGCATCGCCGCCTCGCGCAGCCGGCTGGACGCCCAGCAGCTGGCCGACGAGGCCGCCATCGCCCTGCAGGCCGCCGAACGCGACCTCGACCGCACGCGCCGCGGCTTCGAGGGCGGCGCGCTGGCCGAGATCGACTACCTGCGCGCGCAGGACGCGCTCAAGACCGCGCGCATCCGCCACCGCAATGCGGTCCATGCCGCGCGGCTGACGGGCAGCAGCGCCGGCTTCGGCGTGCAGACCAGCCTGCAGCAGGCACAGGGCCAGCGGCTGGTGGTCAGCGAGATGCAGCGCCGCGTCGACGAGCTCAACGTGCGCGCGCCGATCGACGGCGTGATCGGCACGACGCTCGTCGCCGACCGCGCAGTGGTCGCCGCGAACACGGCAGTGCTGACGGTCGTCGACCTGAGCCGGCTCGAAGTCGAGCTCGAAGTGCCCGAAACGTATGCCGAGGATCTCGGCCTGGGCATGACCGCCGAGGTGCGCATCGGCAACGTCACCGCGCTGGCGAAGATCGCGTCCGTGTCGCCCGAGGTCGTCAACCGCCAGGTCCTCGCGCGCGTGCGTTTCGAGGACGGGCGGCAGCCGCCGGGCCTGCGCCAGAACCAGCGCGTCACCGCGCGCGTGCTGATCGAGGAGAAGCCGAACGTGCTGATGGTCGCGCGCGGCCCGTTCGTCGACGCCCACGGCGGCCGCTACGCCTACTTCATGGACGGCGACAGTGCCGAGCGCCGTCCCGTGCGCATCGGCGCCACGAGCGTGTCCTCCGTGGAGATCGTCGAGGGCGCCAAGCCCGGCGACCGCCTCGTCATCGCCGGCAGCGACACGTTCGGCGACGCCGAGAAGATCGAGATCGCCCAGTAACCGCCCGCTTCATCTCCCCGTTCCCGCCTCCCCTTTCCGCAGAAGGACGCCGCCATGCTCCGCATGACCCAGCTCAGCAAGGTCTACCGCACCCACATGATCGAGACGCACGCGCTGCGCGGCTTCGACATCCACGTCAGGGAAGGCGAGTTCGTCGCCGTCACCGGCCCCTCGGGTTCCGGCAAGACCACGTTCCTCAACATCGCGGGCCTGCTGGAGGATTTCTCCGGCGGCGAGTTCTGGCTCGACGGCGTTGACACGCGCGGACTCAACGACAACCAGCGCTCGAAGCTGCGCAACGAGAAGATCGGCTTCATCTTCCAGGGCTTCAACCTGATTCCCGACCTGAATCTCTTCGACAACGTCGACGTGCCGTTGCGCTATCGCGGTTACGGCGCGGCGGAACGCAAGAAGCGCATCGAGCACGCGCTCGAGCGCGTCGGGCTGTCCTCGCGCATGAAGCACTACCCGGCCGAACTCTCCGGCGGCCAGCAGCAGCGCGTCGCCATCGCCCGCGCACTCGCCGGCAGCCCGCGCCTGCTGCTGGCCGACGAGCCGACGGGCAACCTCGACTCGCAGATGGCGCGCGGCGTCATGGAGCTGCTGGAGGAGCTCAACGCCGAAGGCACGACCATCATCATGGTCACGCACGACGCCGAACTCGCCGCGCGCTCGCAGCGCAACGTGCACATCATCGACGGCCAGGTCACCGACATCTCGCACGGCCCCGCGCTGAGCGCCGTGGCCGCCTCGCTCGCCTCGCAGCCGGTCTGAGGCCACCGTCATGCTCGCCTACTACCTCAAGCTCGGCGTCCGCAACCTGCGGCGCAACCCGGTGCTCACCGCGCTGATGGTGCTCACCCTCGCGGTGGGCGTCGCCGCCAGCATGGCCTCGCTCACGCTGCTGTACGTGATGAGCGGCGATCCCATCCCGCAGAAGTCCGACCGCCTGTTCGTGCCGCTGCTCGACAATGCCCCGTCGCAGCAGCCCAACCCCAGCGACGATCCGCCCGACCAGCTCACCTACCGCGACGCGATGGCGCTGCGCGCGTCCGGCAAGAGCGAACGTTCGACCGTCGTGCTCGGCGTCGCCGGCGCGGTCGACAGCGGCAAGGCCGGCAGCCGCCCGGCGCTCACGCAGGGCGTGGCGGTCAACCACGACTTCTTCGCGATGTTCGACGTGCCCTTCGACCGCGGCGGCGCCTGGAGCGCACAGGACGACGAACGCGGCGGCAACGTCGCGGTGATCTCGCGCGATCTCGCCGAGCGCACGTTCGGCGACGCCGACCCGATCGGGAAAACGTTCAAGCTCGACGCACGCGACTACACCGTGACCGGTGTGCTCGACGACTGGCAGCCGCTGCCCAAGTTCTACCGGCTCATCGGCGGCAACACGCTGCAGGCCGAAGACATCTTCCTGCCGTTCAACAATGCCATCGCCAACGAGATGGATCCGCAGGGGTCGGTCAACTGCAATATCAACGGCGAGATCGAGCCCGGTTACAGGGGCCTGATGAACTCCGAGTGCGTCTGGTTCCAGTTCTGGGTCGAGCTCAAGTCGGCCGGCGATCGCGCGAACTACATGGCCCACCTCGACAACTACGTGAACGAGCAGAAGACGTTCGGTCGTTTCGAGCGCCCGCTCAACAACCGCATGCATGACGTGATGCAGTGGCTCGAGCACCAGGAAGTGGTCGGCGACGACAGCCGCCTGCAGACCTGGCTGGCCTTCGGCTTCCTGCTGGTCTGCCTGGTCAACGTGATCGGACTGCTGCTCGCGAAGTTCACCGCGCGCAGCGGCGAGATCGGCGTGCGCCGTGCGCTGGGCGCAACGCGTGCCGACGTGTTCAAGCAGTACCTGATCGAGTCCGGCGTGGTCGGCGTGGTCGGTGGCGTGGTCGGCGTGGCGCTCGCGTTCGCGATCCTGGCCTACATGGGCTCGCAGTCGGAAGAGATCGAAGCCATCGCGCGCATGGACGGGGTAATGCTCGCCGCGGCGCTGGGCATCTCGTTGCTGGCCAGCCTGCTTGCGGGCCTGCTGCCCACCTGGCGCGCCTGCCTCGTGCGCCCCGCCGTCCAGCTCAAGTCGCAGTAAACGGAGACTGTCATGGAAATCCGTCCCATCCTCTCCTCGCTGCTGCGCAGCAAGACCGGCGCGGTGCTGATCGCCGCCCAGATCGCGCTGACGCTGGCGATCATCTCGAACGCCCTCTACATCGTGAAGGACCGCCTGGATCGCTCTTCGCGCCCCAGCGGCATCGACGAAGCAAACACCTTTTACCTCGCGCTTTCCGGAACCGGCGACATGCCGGATGCGGAGGCGGTGCAGAAGCGTGACGTCGAAGTGCTGAGGGCCATTCCCGGCGTCAGCCATGCCGCGTGGGTCAACCAGTACCCGATGGCGCAGAGCGGCTGGGGCCTTTCGGTCACGACCCGGCCGGACGATCCGTCGTCCGGGCTCGGTGCGGCCGCGTATTTCACGCCCGACACCGTGGCCGAGGCATTCGGCTCGCGCTTCGTAGAAGGCCGCGACTTCACCGTGGACGAGGTCGAGACCGTCGACCCCGAAACCGACCAGATCGGCGCGGACGTCGTGATCATCACCCGTCAGCTCGCCACGCGTCTGTGGCCCGACGAGGCCAGCGTCGTCGGCAAGACGCTGCATCTGGGCAGCGGCGAGGGATCGCGCGCAATGCGGGTGGTCGGCGTGATCGACCGGCTCATCTCGCCCTTCGCGCAGGCCAACGAGAACGCGTACAGCGGCTTCATCATGCCGGTGCGCCACGTCGTCTCGTCGGGGACTTACATCGTTCGCACGGAGCCCGGGCAGCGCGAGCGCGTGATGCGCGCCGCGGAGGACCAGCTGACGAAGCTGCGCGACGACCGCATGCTCATCTTCAACGACGCGGCAGGCGACATCCGCGACCGTCGCTACCAGGCCGAGAAGTCGGTTGCAGGCATGCTGCTCGCCGTCACCATCGGCCTGCTGGTCGTGACGGGCAGCGGCATCGTCGGCCTCGCCAGCCTGTGGGTGACGCAGCGCCGCAAGCAGATCGGCGTGAGGCGCGCGCTCGGGGCCCGCAAGCTCGACATCCTGCGCTACTTCCTGGTGGAGAACGCGATGATCAGCACGGTGGGCATCGTGCTCGGCATCGCGCTGGCGCTGGGGCTCAACCAGGTGCTGGTGAGCAAGCTCGAGCTGCCGCGCCTGCCACTGGAATACCTGGGCTTCGGCATGCTCACGCTCTGGGGCTTGGGCATACTCGCGGTGTACGGCCCGGCCTGGCGCGCGGCCGCGGTGCCTCCGGCGATCGCGACCCGCAGCGCCTGACCGGTCCGTCGGGGACAACCGACGCACTTCCACCCGCCGCCTTCGCCTCACGGCGCAGGCGGCGCTCCGATCCGAGTCCTGATGGCCCGCATCCTCGTCATCGACGACAACCCCGCCGTCGCCACCGCGCTGGACGTGCTGTTCTCGCTGCACGACGTCGAGACGCTCAGCGCGACGTCCCCGGAAGAGGGCCTCGCCCTGCTCGATCGCGAGCCCGTCGACCTCGTCGTGCAGGACATGAACTTCCGCGCCGACACCACCTCCGGCGAGGAAGGCCAGGCGCTCTTCGCCGAGATCCGCGCGCGCCACCCGGACCTGCCCGTCATCCTGCTCACCGCCTGGACGCACCTGGAGGCCGCGGTCGACCTCGTGCGCGCCGGAGCCGCCGACTACCTCGGCAAGCCGTGGGACGACCGCAAGCTGCTGGCGTCGGTCAACAACCTGCTCGAGCTCTCGCAGGCGCGGCAGGAGATCACCCGCCGACGCACGTCCGAGCGCCGGCGCCGCGATGCGCTGGAGCGCGACTTCGACCTGCGCGGCCTCATATTCGCAGACGCCGCCACCGAAGCGGCGCTCTCGCTGGCCTGCCAGGTCGCGCGCTCGGACCTGCCCGTGCTGATCACCGGCCCCAACGGCGCGGGCAAGGAGAAGTTCGCCGAGATCGTGCACGCCAACTCGCCGGTGAAGGCCGGCCCGTTCGTCGCGCTCAACTGCGGCGCTCTGCCGGGCGAACTCATCGAGGCCGAACTGTTCGGCGCGGAAGCCGGTGCGTATACCGGCGCGAACCGCGCGCGCGAGGGCAAGTTCGAGGCGGCCGACGGCGGCACGCTGTTCCTCGACGAGATCGGCACGCTGTCGGCGGCGGGCCAGGTGAAGCTGCTGCGCGTGCTGGAGACGGGGCGCTTCGAGCGCCTGGGCGGCAATCGCGAGCGCACGGTCAAGGTGCGCGTGATCAGCGCGACCAATGCCGACCTGCCGGCCATGATCGCCGCGGGCCAGTTCCGGCAGGATCTCTTCTATCGCCTCAACGCCGTCGAAGTGCGCGTGCCGGCGCTGGCCGAACGCCCCGACGACATCCTCCCGCTCGCACGCCACTTCCTGCCCAGCGGCAAGCGCCTTGCCACCGACGCCGAGCGCGCGCTGCTCGCGCATGCCTGGCCGGGCAACGTGCGCGAGCTGCGCAATGCGATCCAGCGCTCGTCGCTGCTCGCGCGTGGCGACGCGATCGCGGCGACCGATCTCGGCCTGCCGGCACCGCCCGTGGCGGGCAACGCGGACGAGCCGGATCGCGGTGCGATCGAAGCCGCGCTCGCGCGCCATGCGGGCGTGGTCGCGCAGGCCGCGCAGGAGCTTGGACTGAGCCGGCAGGCGCTGTACCGGCGCATCGAGCGCCTGGGCATCGGGCGCGCCGGCACGTGAGTCCGTCGGGCATGCAGCGGCGCGGGGGCCCTCGGCAGTGAAGGCGCTGCGCCGGCTGCCGTTGTCGGTGAAGTTCACCGCACTCGGGCTGGCCTACGCGCTCGTCGCGGCGCTGCTCACCCCACTGCTCGAACCCTACTTCCTGCGCGGATGGATGGCCGCGCTCGCCGTGACGCTCGGCCTCGCACCGACGTTCTTCCTGCAGGCACGCCGCCTGACGTCACCGGCGCGCTCGCTCTTCCGCGCGCTCGCCGGCACCGTGGCGAGCTATCGCGATGGCGACTTCAGCTTCGGCCTGTCCTGGGACGGCGGCGGCGAACTCGGCGAACTGGTCGATGCGCACAACCATCTGGGCGACGTGCTGCGCGAGCAGCGCCTCGCGCTCGTGCAGCGCGAACTGCTGCTCGACACCATGGTGCAGAACACGCCCGTGGCCATGGTGCTGATCGATCCGGCGCAGCACGTCGTGCACGGCAACCTCGCCGCGCGCCGCATGCTGGGCGATGGGCGCCGCCTCGAGGGCCGCGCTTTCGACGCCCTGATGGCCGACGCGCCCGAGGCCTTCCGCGAAGCCTTCGAGCGCGGCGGCGACGCGATGTTCAGCGTGGGCGACGCGGACGCCGAGGAGATCTACCACCTCTCGCGCCGCCACTTCCGCCTCAACGGCCGCCGCCACGAACTGGTGCTGCTGCGCCAGCTCACCGCCGAGCTGCGCCGGCAGGAAGTGCAGACGTGGAAGAAGGTGATCCGCGTCATCAGCCACGAGCTCAACAACTCGCTCGCGCCGATCGCCTCGCTGGCGCATTCGGGCGCCGAGCTGCTTCGGCGCGGCCAGCTGGAGAAGCTCCCGGTCGCGTTGTCGACCATCGAGGAGCGTGCGCGCCACCTCGAGGGCTTCATCCGCGACTACGCGCGCTTCGCCAAGCTTCCCGCGCCTCGCGTGGAGCCGGTCGAATGGTCGCGCGTGCTGACCCAGCTGCGCGCGCAGGTGCCGTTCACCGGTTCGACCGACGTCGAAGGCGTGGTGCGCTTCGATCTCGCGCAGATGGAGCAGGCGCTGCTGAACCTGCTCAAGAACGCGCACGAATCGGGATCCGGCGCGGACGACGTGCAGCTGCAGGTGCGGCGCCTGCCCGACGCCTGGCGCATCGAAGTGCTCGACCGCGGCCACGGCATGAACGAAGCCGTGCTCGCCAATGCGCTGCTGCCGTTCTACTCGACCAAGCGCAACGGCACGGGCCTGGGGCTGGCGCTCGTGCGCGAGATCGCCGAGGCGCACGGCGGCCGCGTGTCGCTGGCGAACCGCAGCGACGGCGGGCTCTGCGTGTCGATGACGCTGCCGGCGTAGGTCGCGCACGGCGGTTCATTTCGGATGACGTCGCGGGCGCAGCTCAGGCCGGCGGTGCGACGGTGCGACGGTGCGACCGGGAACGTACGCGTCTCAAGCGCGTATCGCAGCGCGCGGCGGCGCGTTGCGGGTGAACGGTGGGCGGATTCAGTCCCTGCGCGGCACTTGCCAGAGATACACCGGATGCCCGTTGACCATCACCGTGCGCTCCGGCGACCAGTCGCCCATCCGCCATTCGTAGCCGACGATGCGCGTACCCGGCCTGAGCTCGGCGAGAAAGCGCGGCTTCAGCCGCACGTTGAGCGATTCGAGCAGGTAGACGGTGACGACCGTCGCGCCGGCGATCTCCGTCTCGAAGATGTCCTCCTCGCGGAAGCTCACGCGATCGCCCACCCCGGCCTTGGCCGCGTTCTCGCGCGCCTCGCGCACCATCACCGGGTCGATGTCGATGCCGACACCGCGCGCGCCGTACTTGCGCGCCGCGGTGATCGGAATCCGGCCATCGCCCGAGCCGAGGTCGTAGACCACGTCGTCCGCGCCGACGCCGGCGAGTTCCAGCATCGCGTCGACCGCCGCCTGCGGCGTGGGCACGAAGAGGATGTCCGGCTCGCGGCGCGGGATGTCGGCGGCGTCGCGCATGCCGGCATCGCGCATTTCCTCGACCTCAGCGATGGTGATGGCGGGAAAGTCCGAACGTACAGGGGCCTTCGGCTGCGGCGCCGCGGCGCGTGGCGCCTCGCCGCACGCGGGCAGCAGCGCGATCGACAGGAACGCCGTCGCGGCGAGGGAGCCTCGCGTCAGGGAAGGTGTGGCCGTCTCGTGCATCGGGGCTCTCGTCGCGAATGCGCAGGGACGGTCGATGGTACGTGCGTCAGGCGCAGCACCCGCCGTGTGCTGCGCGACCGGCGCCGCGCGGAGCAGCCGCGTCAATCGGGCGGCGACATGCGTTGCGTGCAGTGCGCCGCGTACGGATTGCGTCTTCACCGCTGCGCACTGCTCCGTCGCGCCGAAGTCGGCCTACGCCGGCTTCTTCACCGGCCGTTTCCAACCTTCGACCGTCGCCTGCCGCGCGCGTCCCACACTGAGCTCGCCGGCCGGCGCATCCCGCGTGATCACCGAGCCCGCGCCGATCGTCGCGTTCTCGCCCACCGCCACCGGTGCCACCAGCGAGGTGTTCGAGCCGATGAAGGCGCCGTCGGCGATGGTGGTGCGATGCTTGTTCGCGCCGTCGTAATTGCAGGTGATCGTCCCCGCGCCGACGTTGACCTTCGAGCCGATCGCCGCATCGCCGAGGTAGGCGAGGTGGTTCGCCTTGCTAGCCACGCCCATGCGCGTGTTCTTGGTTTCCACGAAGTTGCCGATGTGCACGCCGTCGGCCAGCACCGTGCCGGGGCGCAGGCGCGCGAACGGGCCGATCTGCGCGGCGCCCTCGACGACCACCCCTTCCAGGTCGCAATGCGCGCGCACCTCGGTGCCGGGCCCCAGCTTCACGTTCTTCAGCCGGCAGAACGGGCCGATGCGCACGCCGTCGCCCAGCTGCACGTCGCCTTCCAGGATCACGTCGACATCGATCTCCACGTCCATCCCCACGCGCACGCTGCCGCGTTGGTCGAAGCGCTCGGGATCGACCAGCCGCGCGCCGGCTACGCAGAGCGCCTGGGCGCGACGGCGCTGCAGCACGCGCTCGAGCTGAGCCAGCTGCCAAGGATCGTTCGCGCCTTCGACTTCCTGCGGGTCGCCGACGATCACGATCTCGGCTGCATTGAACTCGTCGGCCGCGGCGGCGAACACGTCGGTGAGGTAGTACTCGCCCTGCGCGTTCTCGTTGGACAGCTGCGCGATCCAGCGACGCAGCGGCTCGGCGTCGGCCACGAGAATCCCGGTGTTGACCGTGGCCAGCTCGCGCTCGTCGTCCGTCGCATCCTTGTGCTCGACGATGCGCGCAACGTTGCCGGCGGCATCGCGGATCACGCGGCCGTAGCCGGTGGGATCGCCGAGGTCGGCGGCGAGCATCGCGATGCGGCCCTTCGCGTCGAGCAGCTGCTGCAGCGTCTCCACACGGATCAGCGGCACGTCGCCGTAGAGGACGAGCACGCGCGCGTCCTGCTCCACCTGCGGCATCGCCTGCTGCACGGCATGGCCGGTGCCCAGCCGCACGCTCTGCTCGACCCATTCGACGTCGTCCTGGCCTTCGAAGGCGGCCCGCACCTGTTCGCCGCGATGGCCGTAGACCACGTGGATGCCCAACGCGCCGAGCCGCCGCGCGGTGTCCACCACGTGCTGCAGCATCGGCACACCGCCCACCTTCTGCAGCACCTTGGGCAGCGTGGACTTCATGCGCTTGCCCTCGCCCGCGGCGAGGATGACGACGTGCAGGGGAGCGCTCATGGGATGCCGGCTTCGCTTCGGTGGACGAGCCGGGATTCTAGCGGCGCGCTGTTAGGATGCCGCCCGTGTCGGCCGCTTCCGATCTCCGCTCCCGCCCCCCGATCATCGCGCAGCTGTCCATCTGGGCAGGCGTCGTCGCGTGCGTGGTGGGCTTCATCGCCCATTCGCTGTGGGACGCGTGGCCACGCTCGCGCTTCACCGAAATGCTGGTGCTGGCGCTGCTCGCCGCCGGCGTCGCGCAGGCGCTGGTGCGCTGGTGCGGCTGGCAACGCGCGAATGCACTCGCGACGGTGTGGCTCGCCGCGCTGGCGCTCATGTGGGGCCCGGCGCCGATGCTCGCCGCCGCGCTGCTGGCATTGGGCGCGATCGCTGCGGGCAGCGGGCTGGCCGGCGTGCAGCGGCCGCTGCTGGCGGCGGTCACCGGCGCGGCGCTGATCGCCGGCGCGGTCGGCTGGCTGCTGCCGCTGCGGCTGCATTTCGCGTGGACCTACGCGCCGTTGCTGGTCGCGCTGGTCGCCTGGCGGCGCGAGGCCGTGTACCGCGCGTTGCAGGCCGCCAGCACGGGCTGGAAGGACGCTGTCGCGACCTCGCCGCGCGGTGCGGCCTGGGGCGTGCTCGCGATGGGCCTGGCGTCCACCGGCGCCTGGCTGCCGACCATGCAGTACGACGACCTCGCCTACCACCTCGGCATGCCCTGGCAGCTGATGCTGCACGGGCGTTATGCACTGGATCCCGCCCATCAGGTCTGGGCGCTGGCGCCGTGGGCGGGCGACGTGCTGCAGTCGATCGCGCAGGTGACCGCCGGCGCCGAGGCGCGTGGCCCGGTGAATGCCTTATGGTTCGCGGGGATCGGCGCGGGTACGTGGCGATTCGCGGCGCTGCTCGGCGCCTCGCCCGCCTTCCGCTGGGCCGCTGCGGCTACGGTGGCCACGCTGCCGACCCTCGCCATGCTGCTCGGCGGCATGCAGACCGAACTGGCGGCCAGCGCGGTGCTGCTCGCCATGGCGTTGCTCGCATTCGAGCGCCAATCCGGCGCGCGCGACGTGCTCGTGCTCGGCGTCCTCACCGGGCTGCTGCTCGGCCTCAAGCTGCTGCACCCGGCGACGGCGGCCGCGCTCGTGTGCGTGGCGCTGTGGCGCGCCCGCGGCGAAATCGCGCGGCGCCCCTGGAATGCGCCGGCCGCGCTTGCATCGGCCCTCGCCATCGGTGGGTCCAGCTACGCCTATGCCTGGCTGACCACCGGAAATCCCGTGCTGCCGCTGCTCAACGGCCTGTTCCGCTCGCCGGCATTTCCGGCCCGGAACTTCGACGATGCGCGCTGGACGACCGATTCACTGCTGACGCTCCCCTGGGACCTGACGTTCGCCACCGCGCGCCATGTCGAAGGCTGGGATGGCGGCTTCGGGTTTGGGCTGGTCTTCCTTGCGGGCGCAGTCGCGGTCGCGCTGGCGAGGCGGGAAACGCGCGCAGCCGCGCTCTGCGCCCTGCTCGCGGTGGCAACCGCGCTCGCCGTGCTCCCGTATGCGCGGTATGCGCTGCCGGGGCTCGTGCTGCTGGCGCCCGTGGCCGTCCGCGCCGTGGAGGCGTCGCTCACGCGTCGCGCCGCTCTCGCCTTGATCGCGGTCCTGTGCGTGGTCGACCTCGGGTACGTACCGAATTCCGACTGGCTTCTTCGCACTGGCGGTGTCCGCCGCAGCCTGCTCGCACTCGGGCAGGATAGACCGCTGTTCGAGCGCTACACACCCGAGCGGATCGTGTTCGAACAGATCCGGGCGCGTGCGCCGGCGTCGCGCGTGCTCGACTTCAGCGGCGCCACGCAT
>CAZNRZ010000022.1:20481-22368 GCA_964575535.1 uncultured Lysobacter sp.
GATCCGGGCGCGTGCGCCGGCGTCGCGCGTGCTCGACTTCAGCGGCGCCACGCATGCGGAGCTCGCCGGCCTCGGGCGGACCGCCGACTGGTACGCGCCGCGCCTGCATGCAGTCGCCGGCGCGGCCGATGCCGACGCGACCGGCGAGGCATGGGCCCGGGCGATCCGCCGCGAAGGCATCGGCCATCTCGTCCTGCGCCCGGCCACGCTGCCGCCTGCGCGCCAGGCGGCACTGCTGCGCCTGCGGGCTGACCGGGTGCTGACACTCGGTGACGTAGAGTGGTGGGCACTTCCGGCCGCAGACCCCCGATGAGCCTCACCCGCCAGGGCCGCCATTACCTCGCCATCGGCATCCTCCAGTGGCTGCTCGACTGGGGCGTCATGGTCGCGCTCAGCCATAACGGACTGTCGGTGGAGACCGCCAACCTCGCCGGGCGCGTCACCGGCGCCACGCTGGGCTTCTGGCTCAACGGTCGCATCACCTTCGCCGGCGACGGCACCGGAATGGGCCAGCGGCAGTTCGTGCGCTTCGGCCTCATGTGGATCGGCACCACCATCGCCAGCACCTGGATGCTCGCCAGCATCGACGACGCCGTCGGCCTCAAGTGGGCGTGGCTGGCCAAGCCGGCGGTCGAGCTGATGCTGGGGCTGATCGGGTTCGCGCTTTCGCGGCACTGGGTGTACCGGCGCTGATCCCGGAGCAGGTACCGGGTGGGCAGTCGAAGTCGCCGATGGCGTAGTCCCACTGGCGGCGTGGGCCGAGGTGGCCCATGCGACCGGCATCCAGCATGGCACGCGTGTCGCCAGCCGCGTCCAGTGCGCGCAGGCGGCGTCCAAACCGCCCGCGTCCTACGCGGCCATCGCGGATCGACAAGGGCCCGGCGCCCCGCATCGGAGCGGATGTCCAGCGCGGCCAGTGCCGCCGCGTCGGCGATCCCACTGCATCCGGCGCCGCATGAGCGCGTGGTGCGCAGCAGGCGAGCGCCATCGGGATCACACGCATCGTCACTGCGCGCATCGACCCGTCCCCGCGCGCGATCGGAACCCCCGACAGCAAAACGCCGGCCCAGGGCCGGCGTTTCGTGTCCTCGCGCGGATCGCCTCAGTGCTTGAGGTTCTTGCGCAGGCGCTCCAGCGCCGACAGCTGCGCGATCGACATCGCGAGCTGGGTCTGCGCCTCTTCCAGGCTCATCTTCGGATCCTTCTGCGCCAGCATGCGCTCGGCCTCGGCCTTGGCCGCGCGAACCGCCGCCTCGTCGATGTCCTCGGCGCGGATCGCGGTATCGGCCAGCACGGTCACGACGCTCGGCTGCACCTCGAGGATGCCGCCGGAGATCGCGAAGTCCAGGCGCTCGCCGCCCGGCAGGGTCACCACGACCTTGCCCGGCTTGAGGCGCGTGATCAGGGGCGCGTGCTTGGGCGCGATGCCGAGCTCGCCGAGCTCGCCGGTCGCCACGACCAGTTCGGCGTCGCCGCTGTAGATCTCCTGCTCGGCGCTGACGATGTCGCAACGGATGGTGGTAGCCATGATGTTCTCGCTTGACTCGGAAGGCACCGGCGCCGACGCATCATCGCGTCGACGCCGCGGAAATCAGCCGGCTCAGCCGCCGATCTTCTTGGCCTTCTCGAAGGCTTCCTCGATGCCGCCGACCATGTAGAACGCCTGCTCGGGCAGGTGGTCGCACTCGCCCTCGACGATCATCTTGAAGCCGCGGATCGTGTCCTTCAGCGCGACGTACTTGCCCGGCGAGCCGGTGAAGACCTCCGCCACGTGGAACGGCTGCGAGAAGAAGCGCTCGATCTTGCGGGCGCGCGACACGGCCTGCTTGTCCTCTTCCGACAGCTCGTCCATGCCCAGGATCGCGATGATGTCCTTGAGCTCCTTGT
>CAZNRZ010000023.1:0-8849 GCA_964575535.1 uncultured Lysobacter sp.
GCGCGTCGGGCGCGAGCAGTTCGTCGAGATAGGAGTCCAGGGTGGCCATCGTCACGCGGCTCGGGAATGCAGGGAAAGGGAGTCGAGGAGCCAGGCCAGCACCTCGCGATAGGCGTCGGCGCCGCGGCCCTGCAGGGGGCCGGCGCCGGCGAGCGTGGCGGCGTCGCGCAGGCGCGCTTCCACCGGCACGGCGCCGGGGAAAACGGCCGCGCCATGGGTCTGGTGCAGCTCGAGCAGGCAGGCGGCGCCGGACTTCGTGCGGCGATCGTGCAGCGTCGGCACGACGGAATACGGAAGCGGGCGGCGACGCGAGCGCTCCACCATCTGCGTCGTGCGCAGCATGTCGCGCAGGCCGTGCAGGGCGAGCGGGTCGGTCTGCGTAGGCGCGATGAGGCGATCGGCCGCGGCGAGCGCGTTGACCATCAGCAGGCCCAGCGTGGGCGGGCAGTCGAGCAGGGCGTAGTCCCAGCGCTCGCCCGCGGCCTGCAGCGCGCGCCCGAGGGCGAGGCCCAGGCCTGCCTGCGTGGCGCCGCGGCGCTCGAGCGTTGCGAGTGCGGGCTGTGCGGGGCAGACGTGGAGGTTCTCGAGCGCGGTAGGGCGCGCGAGCTGGGCCAGCGATGCGCCGGCTTCGGTGAACACCTCGTAGGAACCGCGCGCGGGCGGCTCGTGCGGGACGCCGAAGGCATGCGAGAGCGAGGCATGCGGGTCCAGATCGATCACCAGCACGCGACGGCCCGCCTCGGCGAGCGTGCGCGCGAGGCAGAGCGTGGTCGTGGTCTTGCCCACGCCGCCTTTCTGGTTGGCCACGGCCCAGGTCTGCATCAGCCGGTTTCCCCGTCGTTCGAATCAGCGGTCGCGGCGACCGGCATGGCGCGCGACACCGAATCCGCGCCCTGCGGCGGCGCGAGGATCACCAGCATCACGCGGCGGTTGGCATTGCGGCCGTCGGGCGTTGCGTTGTCGGCCACCGGCTGGAATTCGCCGAAGCCGACCATCGCCAGGCGCGCCGGCGCGATGCCGCTGTCGGCCAGCGCATGCAGCACGCTCGCCGCGCGCGCGGCCGAGAGCTCCCAGTTCGAGCGGAACATCGCGGTGCGGATGGGCTGGTCGTCGGTATAGCCCTCCACGCGGATCGCGTTCGGCTCGGCGCTGAGCACGCGGCCGACGCGGCGCACGGTGTCGACGGCGAGCGCGCTGGGCACGTCGGAGCCGCTGCGGAAGAGGATGTCGCTCTGGATCTCGATCTCCAGGTAATCGACGCCCTGGCGCACGCGCACGAGGTCCTGGTCGACCAGCCCCGCCAGCGCGTCCTGCAGGCGCGTGCCGATGGATTCGAGCTGGCGCGTGGCGCGTTCCTGCGCGGCCTTCGCGGTGGCGGCATCGATGGGCTGGTGCAGTTCGGGAACGTTGACGGCGACCACGCGCGTCGGGCCGGCCGCGCCGGCGGTCGACAGCGAGGGCCGGTCGAATGACGAGCCGCGCAGCTGGCGCTCGCCCATCTGCACCGGCGTGAGCGTCTTCGGCGCACCGCCGAAGGCGGCGTTGAGCGAATCCGAGACCACGCGGTACTTGCCCTCGTTCACCGAGGAGATCGCGTACATCACGACGAAGAACGCGAGCAGCAGCGTGACCAGGTCGCCGTAGGGCACGGCCCAGGCCTCGTGGTTCAGGTGCTCCTCGTGGACGTGCCGGCGCGCCATCAGTGCAGGTATCCCGACAGCCGCGCCTCGATGTTGCGCGGGTTCTCGCCCTGGGCGATCGCGATCAGCCCCTCGATCAGCATCTCGCGCTCGAGCACCTGCTCGCCGACCACGCCCTTGAGCTTGCTCGCCATCGGCAGCAGCGCGAGGTTGGCCACGCCGATGCCGTAGATGGTCGCGGTGAATGCGGCGGCGATGCCGTGGCCGAGCTTGCTGGGGTCGGCGAGGTTCTTCATCACCGCCATCAGGCCCAGCACCGCGCCGATGATGCCCAGCGTGGGCGCGTAGATGCCCATGCCCTCGAAGACCTTGGCGGCGGCCATGTCACGGTGCTGCGCGCTCTGCAGTTCGATCTCCAGCGTCTGCCGGATCTGCTCGGGCTCGCTGCCGTCCACAACCATCTGCAGGCCCTTGCGAAGGAATTCGTCGGACACGCCGGCGATCTCGGTCTCGAGCCCGAGCAGGCCCTGGCGGCGCGCGGTGTTGCTCCAGTCCACGATCCGCGCGATCTGCGCCTGCGGATCGCGCGAGGGCGGGCGGAACACCCAGCGCAGGATGCGCACCGCACGCCGGAAGGTGGACATGGGCGTCTGCACCAGGATCGCCGCCACGGTGCCGACGATCACGATCAGGAACGCGGCGGGCGACCACAGCCCCGACAGCCCCGCGCCCTTGAGCACGCTGCCGCCGACCAGCGCGACCAGCGCCAGCACCACGCCGATGAGGGAGAGTCTGTCCATCGGGGGCGTTAACGGGTGGGCGCGGCGGTTTCTTGAATGCGTGGGCGGCGGGGCAGGGGCCTGAACGTGCCTGCCGGCCGCACGCGCGACGCCGGTCACGGATGCGCGGCGTCTTCATCGCGGCTCGCCCGCCACTGGCCGATGATGGCCGTCGCGCCCCAGCAACCGCATCCGATGCAGGCACTGATCTACACCAGCGTGGCCCAGCCCTCGCTTACCGACGCCGAGCTCGAGGTGATATTGCTGAAATCGCGCACGCTCAATGCGATGCGCGGGATCACCGGCGCGCTGCTCAAGCGCGGGCCGGTGATCGTGCAGTACCTCGAGGGCGACGCGCCGGCGCTGGAGCGCACGCTGGCGGCCATCGCCGGTTCTCCGCTGCATCAGGAACTGGTGGTGCACGCCCGCGCGGACGACGTGGCCCGCGTATTCGACCGCTGGCACATGGGCTTCTGCGACCTCCATAGCCTGCACAGCCGCACGGTGTCCACGGCGGAATGGCAGGACGTGCTGGCCGCCGTGCGCGAAGCGTCGCACGCCAACGAACCGGCGC
Source organism: uncultured Lysobacter sp. (assembly GCA_964575535.1). Lineage (GTDB taxonomy): Bacteria > Pseudomonadota > Gammaproteobacteria > Xanthomonadales > Xanthomonadaceae > Cognatilysobacter. The sequence goes on from CAZNRZ010000023.1 coordinate 2,994, forward strand.
GACGGCTGCTGGCGGAGTGGGAGGCGCTGGCGGCGGACTGACTAGGCCGCTACCACGGCGCGGGGCGGCGCTACGTCCGCCGCCACCAGCGCCTCCAGTGCGGCGAAGCAGTCGGCATCCAGCGCGGTGCCCACGTGCGCGCGCATGATCTCCAGCGCGCGCGGTACCGGCGTGGCGGCGTGGTAGGGCCGCTCCGCGGTGATCGCATCGAAGATGTCGGCGGTGGTGATGATGCGGGTCTCCAGCGCGATGTCCGCCGCGGCCAGCCCCAGCGGGTAGCCGCTGCCATCGAGCTTCTCGTGATGCGCGGCGGCGATGCGCGCGAGCTCCGCGAACGCCGAGATCCGCTCGAGGATGCGCCCGGTGAATTCCGCATGGCGCTGCACCGCGGCCCATTCGTCCGCATCCAGCCGCCCCGGCTTGTCGAGGATGGTGTTGCTGACGCCGAGCTTGCCCACGTCGTGCAGAAGCGCCGCGCGGCGCAGCCAGCGCCGGCGGCCGCTGTCGATGCCCAGCCGCGCGGCCAGCGCATCGGTGTAGAAGCCCACGCGCTCGCTGTGGCCGGCGGTGAACGGGCTCTTGGCGTCGACCACCGCACCGAAGGCCTCGGCGATGGCATCGAGGTAGTCGTCGTCCAGCGGCATCGTGTGGCCGGCGGGTTCCAGCGCGAGCACGGCCTGCTCGACGTCGCCGCCGGCCAGCATTTCCCAGAAGCCTGGGCTGCGCTGCGCGGCCTCGAAGGCCCGTACCACCGCGGGATCGAACCAGCTTCCGCTGCGCGCGGCGACTTCCGCGCGCGCCGCCTCCGGCCCGCCGGCGAAGTGGAAGACATCGACCACCTGCGCGAGCAGCGCGATGCGTGCGGCCAGGGGGATGGCGTCGCCGGCCAGGCGGTCGGGCCGGCCGCTGCCGTCGTAATGTTCGTCCAGGGCGTGGATGGCGTCGGCCACGTCGTCCGGAAAGCGCAGGCGGCGGGCGATGTCGGCGCCGCGGCTGCAGCGGGTCTGGATCAGCTCCTGCGCGATCGCGTCGCCGTTGCGCGCGATGTGGGCGATGGCCGAGATGCGCCGCCGCCAGCCGGCGTGCGGCGCGGTGCGCGAGGCGATGAAGCCGAGGACGTCGAGGCCACCGCCCACGAGCTTGAAGTCGCGCTTGAAGTCGCGGTCGTCGGTGAGGTAGAGCTCGCAGATGCGCGCGGCATTGCTGCTGCAGCCCAGGTCCTTGAGCAGTAGCGCGTAGTACAGCGGCCATTGCTGCGCACGGTCCATGCCCAGCGCATCGCCCACGTGCATGCCGATCCAGCAGGCGCGCAGGCAATGGCCTTCGGGCTGCCCCTCGGTGAGGTCGAGGGCATAGCTCAGCGAACCGATGAGCTCGGCGAGTTCGATGTCGGGCACGCGCGCTCCCCGGCTGACGGATGTAACCCTAACGGCAGGGCGCCCGGCTCCTGCAGCCGGAAGCCGCCGCGCGTGGAGGATCGCGCACAAAAAACCCCGGCAGGGCTCAAGCTGCCGGGGCCCGCCCGAGGGCGCCACCTTGCTTCGGAGAGAGGTGGGCGGCCGACGAGAGCCGCGGCGACAGGGTGCGTCGCGACGGGTGACCATGCCGTAAACGCTGCGGATTCATGCACATCCCGCCATGGAACCTATCGCCTCGACATCACTGAACAGGCGGTCGTGACGGTGCCGTTACGAACGCATGTCCATGCTTCACGCGCTGTTTCCGGTGCCGAACCTGATGCGTGAAATCGAAGAGCCTGGCGAGCAGGCCTACCTCTCCCGTACCGAAGTCGAAATGGAACTCGCTCGGCTGGCGCTCGTCGTGATGCGTGCGGCGCCCGCCAGCTTCGAGGATCTCGGCGCCCGCGGCCGCCCGCCGCGTCGCTGCGACGACGACATTCCGGCCGATCTCGCCTCGCGCCTGCTACGTCGCACGCGCCCGGAGCACCGGCCCTTCGTCGAATCGCGGCTGCTGGAGCTGGCCCGCTGCCTCGCCGGCGTGCGCACGGGCGAGGTGCATGAGCTGCTCAACCTCGGCGTTGCGCTGCCGGAGCGGCCGGCTGCCGACCCGCACGCGACGCCGCAACGCAGCCGGCGCTGAACTCACTGCAGGCGCCGGCCCTCGTTCATCCCGTTGCGCCTGCGCGCGTCGTGGACGAAATGGGCAGGCGTCATCGCCGGAAGGCCGAAGAAGGTCTCGCGGATGGAGGCCACGCGCTCGGCCACGTACTCGCGGTGCTCGGCGGCGGACTTCGCGATGAGCCCCGCGCCGGCATCTTCGAACCAGTCCAGCGTTTCGGCACGGCGCGAGGCCCGCGCGCGGCTGAGCGCGAGGGTGATGCGGGCGAGCTGGAATTCGAGGTCGGCGCGCGAACGGATGTAGCGCCGGCGCTCGGGAACGTGTTCGAACATGCGAATGCGGATGCGCTTTCCGGAAGCCTGCATCGACCATAGGGGCGAGTCGTCGCAGGTAAAGCGAATTCGCTGCATCTCGCGCCTCGCGGTGCAGCGCGGGTTCAACTGCCTCTACACGATGTGCACGGCATGCATCGACGCCGTGGCGATGCGGTGATCAGCGTGTCTGCGCGGCGATCGGCCCGGCCGCATGCTGCACGCGGCTGACGGGCATGTCGGATGTCGAGGGCTTGGCCCGGCTACGCACACGTGCGCCACGCGAGGCGGGCTGCACCTCGTGCGCGAACAGCGTGACCTGCATCCAGCAACTGTTGGCCGGCGCGCTGTCCTCCGTGAACAGCTCGATAGGCGTGGGCTCGGGCGCCGGTTCAAGCCGCTCGCGCATGTGCAGGCGTACCGCGAAACGGATGGCGCCCTCCAGCTGCAGCCACGAGGCCGCACTGGCGGTGCAGCCGGGGAAATCGGGGAGAGTGGCGAGATAGCCGCCGGACCCGTCGCGCTGGACGAAGGCGAAATATTGCATGCCTGCTGTTCTTGCTTCAGTCACCCCAACCTACGCATGCAGCGTGACCGTGCGGTACAAGCGGCCGTTGCGCCTCAGCCGTTGGCGGCGAGTCTGCGCGTGCGCACACCGGTCTCGTGCAGCGCATCCACGTCGAGGATGAGCGCCATGCGGCCATCGCCGATCAGGCTCGCACCGGCATAGCCCTGCAGGCCGCGCAGCGTGCGCGGCAGCCCCTTGATCACCACTTCCTCGCGGCCGCGCACGCGGTCGACGATCAGCACGAAGCGCTGTTCGCCGGCCTGCAGCACCACGCCGGTGGCGGCCTCGCCGGTGTTCGGCTCGACGTCCAGCCAGGCGCGCAGGTCGAGCACGGGCGTGGGCTGCTCGCGAAGATCCAGCACGCTCTGGCCGTCGATCCACAGCGTCCTGCGCGGATCGTGCGAGAGCACTTCCACCACGCGCACCAGCGGCAGCGCATACACGTCGCCGTCGATCTCGACCAGCAGCGTCGGCAGGATCGCCAGCGTCAGCGGCACCTTGATCGCCATGCGCGTGCCGCGGCCGACTTCGGACTGGATCTGCACGGTGCCCGAGAGCTCGCGGATCTTCGACTGCACCACGTCCATGCCCACGCCGCGCCCGGAGAGGTCGCTGACCTCGGCGCGCGTGGAGAAGCCGGGCAGGAAGATCAGCTGCAGGCATTCGTCCGACGACAGGCGCGCGGCGGATTCGGCGTCGATCAGGCCCTTGCGGATCGCGCTGTCGCGGATCCTGTCGGGATCGATGCCGGCGCCGTCGTCGCGCACCTCGATCATCACGTGATCGCCTTCCTGCTGCGCGGACAGGCGCACCTGGCCCTGTTCGTTCTTGCCGGCGGCGCGGCGCGCCTCGGGCGATTCGATGCCGTGGTCGATCGCGTTGCGCACCAGGTGCACCAGCGGATCGGACAGGGCCTCGACGAGGTTGCGGTCGAGCTCGGTCTCGGCGCCGACCACTTCCAGTTCGACCGACTTGCTCACCTGCCGGGCGACGTCGCGCGCGAGCTTGGGGAAGCGCGAGAACACGCGGCCCACCGGCTGCATGCGCGCCATCATCACCGCCGATTGCAGGCGCGAGGTGGCGGCATCGAGCGCGGTGACGGCGCGGTCGAGATCCTCGTCGCGCAGGCGCGGGCGGATGGTCTTGAGGCGATTGCGCGCGAGCACGAGTTCGCCGACGAGGTTGACCATCGCGTCCAGGCGCTTGACGTCCACGCGCACGGTGGTTTCGCCGGCGTCGTTGGCGGCGGGGCTGCGGCGTCCGCCGCTCGCGGCCGCGGGCTCGGGGCGCGCGATCCGCGAAGGAACCGGCGCAGGCGCGGTGGCAGCCGGCCGCGGTGCTTCGGACACCGCGGCGGCGCCGGGCAGCGCGCCCTTGCCGTGGAAGGAATCGAGCAGCGCGTCGAAATCCAGGTCGTCGAGGTTGTCGGGCAGTTCTTCGGCCTTGACCGCGGGCACGGGCGGAGCGCTGCGGCCGTCGACGTGCATGCTGTCGATCAGCGCCTGCGGCACGGCCGGCAGCGCGTGGCCGGCGGCGATGCAGTCGAGCATGTCGGCGAGAAGATCGAGTGCCTGCTGCGCGCCGTCGAAGGCGTGCGCATCGAGCGGCACCTCGCCGGTGCGCGCCACGTCGAGGCGGTCCTCGAAGGCGTGGCAGAGCGCGACCATGCCGGGGAAATCGAGAAAGCCCGCGCCGCCCTTGATGGTGTGGAAGCCGCGGAAGACGCTGTTCAGCGCATCGCGATCATCGGGCGCGCGCTCGAGCACGACCATCTGCTCGCCGAGCGAGTCGACGATCTCGCGCGCTTCCACCAGGAAGTCGGCGCAGATCTCGCTGAGGCCCTCGCTCGCGCCCATGGCTCAGAGGCCCAGCGACGACAGCAGTTCGTCGGCGTTGTCCTGCGTGGCCGGGGCGGCGTCGACGCCGCTGACGGCAGGCCCGTGGCCGCGCGTGTTGTTGGTGAGGTGCAGCGGTTCCTGCGGGCCGACGATGTCGCCCAGCCCGGCGTGCACCGCGCGCACCAGCTCGACCACGCGCAGGATGATCTGGCCCGTGAGGTCCTGGTAGCCCTGCGCGAGCGACATCTCGGAAAAGCGCGTGCGCAGGCCGGCGAGGGCTTCACGCTGCGCGTCGTCCTGCGGCGCGGGCAGCTGCGCGAGCAGGCGGCCGCATTCGTCGATCAGGTCGAGCGTGCGCATGCTCGAGGTCTCGGTGAGCTGCACCACGTGCTCCAGGCGCGAGCAGGCTTCCGGCAGCGACGCACCGTGCGCGCGGCCCTCGTCGCCGAGGGCGACGGCGAGCTCGCGCGCCAGCCGCACCAGCCCCTGCACCAGCGGCTGCGTGCGCCACTGCACGAGGTCGTCGATGGCGGCGCGCGCGCGCGACTGGTCGCCGCTCTCCACGGCCCGCAGCGCGGACTGGAGGACTTCGACGATCGCGCTGCGTTCGTCCGGCGCCGCCACCGCGCTCATGCCGCGGCCTCGATGCGCTCGAAGATCTTGGCGAGCTTGTCGGCCAGCGTGCCTGCGGTGAAGGGCTTGATGACGTAGCCGTTCACACCCGCCTGCGCCGCCTCGATGATCTGCTCGCGCTTGGACTCGGCGGTCACCATCAGCACGGGGATCTTCTTGAAGTTCTCGTCGGCGCGGATCGCCTTGAGCAGGTCGATGCCCGGCATGCCCGGCATGTTCCAGTCGGTGATCACCAGGTCGAACTTCGCCTTGCGCAGTTCGACCAGCGCACTGTTGCCGTCCTCGGCTTCGGTGATGTTGAAGAAACCGAGGTCGCCGAGCAGGTTCTTGACGATGCGGCGCATCGTGGAGAAGTCGTCGACGACGAGGATCTTGATGTTCTTGTCCATGGCGGTTTCGCAGGGGGTTCTGGAGGGCTATCGGCGCG
>CAZNRZ010000023.1:8949-17890 GCA_964575535.1 uncultured Lysobacter sp.
TGTCGACCCGTAGCCCGGGTAAGCGAAGCGCACCCGGGGTCCACAGGCTGCAATTCCGGCGCGGCCCGCGGCCCCACCCGAGCCGCGTCAGGCTTCGACCTGCTCCTGCGCGGTATCGCGCCAGTCGCCCAGCCGCCCGCGCAGGCGCAGCATGGCCTGCCCGTGGATCTGGCAGACGCGCGATTCGCTGATGCCCAGCACGGCCCCGATCTCGCGCAGGTTCATCTCCTGCTCGTAGTAGAGCGAGAGCACGAGCTGTTCGCGTTCGGGAAGGCCGCCGATCGCATCACCGACGGCCTGGCGAAAAACCGAATGCTCCAGCTCCCGCGCCGGCGTGAGGTTGCAGCTGGCGGCCAGGCGCGGCTCGCCGTCGAAATCGTCCATCTGCTCGTCGAGCGAAAGCAGCTGGCCGCGCGAGGCGTCCTCGAGCATGTGGTGGTAGTCGTCGAGCGAGACGCCCAGCGCCTGCGCGACTTCCTGCGAATTCGCCGCCGCGCCCTTCTTCTGCTCGACCTCGCGCGTGGCGGCGACCACGTCGCGGTAGCGGCGATGCACGCTGCGCGGCACCCAGTCGCCGCGGCGGATCTCGTCGATCATCGCGCCGCGGATGCGGATGGAGGCATAGGTCTCGAACGCCGCGCCCTGGTCGGCCTGGAAGTTCTTCGCCGCCTCGATCAGGCCGAGCATGCCCGCCTGGATGAGATCGTCGACTTCCACGCTGGACGGCAGCCGCGCCGCGAGGTGGTGGGCGATGCGCCGCACCAGCTCGCCGTGGCGGGTGACGACGGCGGTGGCGTCGAAGTCCGCGCTGACCGCACGCGTCTGCCTGTAGGTATTGGCCTTCACGGCCGTGGCGCTCATGTTCATGCCGTGGCGCTCCGTGGAGTCGTGATGAGGCGTTCCATGAAGAATTCGACGTGGCCGCGCGGGCCCGCCGGCGTCTGCCACTGGCCGGCGCGGCGCGCGATCTCGCGGAAGGCGAGCGAGGCGGGCGCCGACGGGAACGCATCGACGACGGCCTCCTGGCGCTGGATCGCGCGGCGCAGCCATTCGTCTCGCGGGATCGCGCCGAGGTAGTTGAGGGTGACGTCGAGGAACTTCGAGGTGACGCGCTCGAGCTTCTCGAACAGCTGCCGGCCCTCGCTGGGATGGCCGACCTGGTTGGCGAGCACCTGCATGCGGGTGACGCCGCGCTCGCGCGAGAGCACCTTGATCAGCGCGTAGGCGTCGGTGACCGACGCCGGCTCGTCGCAGACCACCACGATCACGTCCTGCGCGGCCTGGCAGAAGGTGAGCACGCTGTCGGAGATGCCCGCTGCGTTGTCGACCACCATCACGTCGATCGGCATGTCGAGCTGGCTGAAGGCGTGCACCAGCCCCACGTGCTCCTGCGGCTTGAGCTCGGTCATGTGGCGCTTGCCGCTGGCGGCGGGCACCACGAGCAGGCCGTTGGGGCCTTCGATGATCGTGTCGGCGAGATCGCAGCGGCCGGCGAAGACGTCGCTGAGCGTGAAGCGCGGGCTCAGGCCGAGCATCACGTCGACGTTGGCGAGGCCGAGGTCGGTATCGAGCAGCAGCGTGCGCTGCCCGGCGTTCTGCAGGCTCATCGCGAGGTTGACCGACACCGACGTCTTGCCGACGCCGCCCTTGCCGCTGGCGACGGCGATCACGCGCACGGGGCCGGGATCGTTCGCGCTCGTCGCGGGAACGCGCGCGGGGGAGACGTTGAACTCAGGCGACGACATGGCGTTCCTCGGTGGCGAGCGGGTTGTCGGCGGCGCGACGGAGTTTTTCGAGGGCGAGCACGAGACGCGATGCATCCGCGGCCTCGAGGTCGGCCGGCACCTGCTGGCCGGCGGTGGTGTAGGCGAGCGGCAGCGCGTGCTTGACCGCGACGGAGAGCGCGCCGCCGAGGCGGCCGGTTTCGTCGAGCTTGGTCAGCACCACCGCTTCGGGCTGCGCCATGCGGTAGCGGCGCACGGCCTCGGCCATGTCCTGCGGCTGCAGGTTGGCGGGCAGGACGAGCAGCGAGCGCAGGTTGCGGGTGGCGCGCAGCCACGTGACCTGGCCAAGCAGCGCCTTGTCGCGCGCCGCGTAGCCGGCGGTGTCGACGAGCACGAGCGGGTAGTCGACGAGCTGGTCGAGCGAATCGGCCAGGCCCTCGGGGCCATTCGCCTCGCAGACCGTGATGCCGAGCTTGCGACCGAGCGCATGCAGCTGCTCGCGCGCGCCGGGGCGTTCGACGTCGGTGGTGACGAGAGCCACGTCGCGTGCGCGGTGGCGTTGTGCGAAGCGCGCCGCGAGCTTGGCGAGCGTGGTGGTCTTGCCGGCACCGGTCGGGCCGATCAGGGCGAACACGCCGCCGTCCTCGATCGGCTCCTCGCGGGCGATGGTGAGCATGCGCGCGAACTCGGCGAGCAGCGCGGGCTTCACCTTGGCGGGGTCAATGCGCGCGTCGATGCGGGTGGCGATCTGCTGCGCCAGCGCGTCGTCGCAGCCGTAGGCCTGCAGGGTCTCGAAGGCCAGCGCGCGCGCCGGCGAACCGCGCAGGCGCTCCACTGCGAACTGGCCCATCTGGCGTTCCATCATCTGCCGCATCGACGCGAGTTCGTTGCGCATGGCGACGATGCCGGGATCCTCCGACGGGTTCACCACCAGCTGCAGCGTGGGCGGCGCGACGACGGTGAGCGGTGCCTGTGCGGCGGCCGGCGCGGGCGCCTGCACCGCGGCCATCTCGGCCAGCGCGTCGAAGGTGTCGACGACGGTGGTCGGGACGGTGATGGCGACGGGCATGGCCGGAAGCGCGAGCTCGGCGAAGCTCGGCTCGGGGGTGGTGGCGACCGGCGCCGTCGATGCGAGGGCGGGGGCACGCTCGTCCGCTGCGGACTGCGCGGGCTCGGGCTGCGGTTCGATGGCGACCGCGCGGGTCGCGATCGCGGCGATCGGCTCGACGGCCGGCGCCTGCGGCGCAGCCGGCATCGCGACGCCCGCGAAGGCCTGCGCGGCGAGGCCGGTGGGCAGCTCGAACTCGGGGAAATCGGCGACGGCGGGCGTCGCGGCGGGGGCGTCGTCGGCCGGTACTTCAGCCGTCGGCGACGCCTGCACGAACTCCGCGGCCTGCGCGCTGAACACCGGCGCGGGTTCGCTGGCCTCGTTGAGGCGGGCGAGCAGCGCGCGGAAGTCGTCGCCGGCGCGCGGCGCGGCCTCGGCCTCCGCGGCGTGGTCGGGCTGCACGGGAGCCGGCTCCGCCGCGGGCTTGCGCAGCAGCGCCGACAGGGCCGGCGCACGCGATTCGGCGTCCTGGCGAGCGACGGCACGCGCGCGCTCGGCCACTGCGGAGCGCGTGGCGGCGTCGCTGCCGGCGAGCGCGGCGATCATGGCGTCGGCGCGGGACGGACGCGGCGCGCGTGCCTGCACCACATTCCCCTGCGCCATGGCCGTCGCGGCATCGGCGAAACGCTCCTGCGCGGCCGCCGGATGCGGCATCGACACAGCGGCGTCGGGCTCGGCGGCATTGCGCAGCGCCTGCTGCACCAGCGCCTCGTCGTAGTCGGTGGCGGCCACCACCTCGATGCCGCCATGGGTGGCGCGGTTGGAGAGGATCACGGCGTCGGGGCCATGCTCCTCGCGCACCATCTTCAGCGCGGTGCGCATGTCGGGGGCGATGAAGCGCTTGATTCTCATGCGACGGCCTCGGGGCGGGCGGTGACGGCTTGCAGGCGGATGGAGCGGGTCATGCCTGGAGCAGTGCAATGGCCGTGCCAGAGGCGGGTGACGGAAGGACGGCGCGGCGGGGCGATCAGCGCGCGCGATGCGGTGGGTGCGCGGGCTCGGGGTTCCGCGCTTCCGGTTCCGGAGGTCAGTCAGCGATCCGCCCGTGCGCCGAAGGCAGCGATCCGGACTCCCGTTTCGGGAGGATCCGCCGTAGCCCGGGTAAGCGGAGCGCACCCGGGATGGCCGTCGGGCGGGTACGCAAGGCCGGAGTGCGGCCTGCGGCCTTCCCCGGGCTACGTGCTCGTCCCGGCCTCACCGCGGCACGGCGCCGTTCGCCAGACCCGTCGTGCGCGCTGAAGTCACGTAGCGCGCATGGGCGTGGGATTTTCTCGTCCCGGCCCCCCGCGGCGCGGTGTGTGTTCGGCACCGTCACGCGGCGGTGCCGCGTCAGCGCCGCTGCCTCACCCGATCGACCCCACCAGCCGCAGCCGCTTGTCCTCCGGCACCTCGCCATAGGCGAGCACCGCCAGCTGCGGCACCGAATGCCGTACCAGGCGGGCGATGGACGAGCGGATCGGGGTGGGCACCAGCAGCACGGCGGGCTCGCCCTTGCTCTCCTGCCGCGTCACGCATTCGGACAGATTCTGGTGCAGGCGCTCGGCCAGGCCGGGCTCCAGTGCCGCGCTCTGCCCGCCGACCGAGTCCTGCAGCACGCGCTCAAGTGCGGGCGCGAGCGTGTACACCGGCAGCTCGGCGTTGAGCCCGTTGAGTTCCTGCACGATGAAGCGGCCCAGCGCGGTGCGCACGGCGGCCACCAGCTGCGCCGGGTCCTGCGTCATCGCGCCGTGCTCCAGCAGGGCCTCGACGATCTGTCGCATCTGCCGCAGCGGCACCTTCTCGGCCAGCAGCGACTGCAGCACGCGCACGATGGTCGACAGCGGCAGCAGCTTGGGCGTCAATTCCTCGACGAGCTTGGGCGACGCCTTGCCGACGTTGGCCAGCAGCTGCTGCACCTCGTCGTGGCCGAGCAGCTCGGAGGCCTTCTCGCGCACCACGTGTGAGAGGTGGGTGGCCACCACCGTGGCCGGATCGACCACCGTATAGCCGAGCGATTCGGCATGCGCGCGCTGGCCGGGAACGATCCACACGGCATCGAGGCCGAAGGCCGGATCGCGCGTGGGAATGCCTTCGAGCTGGCCGAAGACGCGGCCCGGGTCGAGCGCCATCTCGCGGTCGGGCTGCAGGTCGCCGGTGGCGACGGGCACGCCGTGCACCAGCAGGCGGTAATGGCCGGGCGCCAGCTCGAGGTTGTCGCGCACGTGCACCGCGGGGATGAGGAAGCCGAGGTCCTGCGTGAGCTTGCGGCGCACGCCCTTCAGTCGCGCCAGCAGCTCGCCGCCCTGCGCCTTGTCGACCAGCGGGATCAGGCGGTAGCCGACCTCCAGCGCCAGCGGCTCGACCGGGCGCACCTCGTCCCAGCTCAGCTCCGCGTTCGGCGAAGGCGCCGGCGTGGACAGTGCGGGATCAGGCGCCGGCCGTTCGGCCTCCTCCTTCGCGCGTCTGGCCATGCGCCAGGCGAACCAGCCGAGCACCGCGGCGGAAATCAGGAAAGGAACGTTCGGCATCCCCGGCACGAGACCGATGATGCCCAGCAGGATCGCCGACACGGTCAGCGCGCGGTGGTGGCCGAAGACCTGCTTGTTGACGGTCTCGCCCATCTCCTGCTCGCCGGTGGCGCGGGTGACGAGCATCGCCACCGCGGTCGACACCAGCAGTGCGGGCAACTGCGCGACGAGGCCGTCGCCGATCGCCAGCAGCGAATAGGTCTCGGCCGCCTGAGCGAACGGCAGCCCGTGCTGCATCATGCCGATCAGCATGCCGCCGATCAGGTTGATGACCAGGATCAGGATGCCGGCGATGGCGTCGCCGCGGATGAACTTGCTGGCGCCGTCCATGGAGCCGTAGAAGTCGGCTTCCTGGCGCACGTCCTCGCGGCGGGCCTTGGCTTCCTCGCGCGAAAGCAGGCCGGCGTTGAGGTCGGCGTCGATCGCCATCTGCTTGCCGGGCAGCGCGTCGAGGATGAAGCGCGCCGACACTTCCGAGATGCGGCCGGCGCCCTTGGTGACGACCACGAAGTTGATGATCGTCAGGATCGCGAACACCACGATGCCGACGGCGTAGCTGCCGCCGATCACGAAGTTGCCGAAGGATTCGATGACGTGGCCGGCCGCGGCCGAGCCCTGGTGGCCGTGCAGCAGCACCACGCGCGTGGACGCGACGTTCAGCGCGAGCCGCAGCAGCGTCACCATCAGCAGCACGCTGGGGAAGATCGAGAAATCCAGCGGGCGCTTGACGTAGACCACCGCCAGCAGCACCACCAGCGACAGCGCGATGTTGATGGTGAAGAAGGCATCGAGCACCAGCGGCGACAGCGGCACCGTCACCATCGCCAGCATGCCCAGCACGACCAGTGGCGCACCCGCGCCGCCCTTGAGCGTGCTCACGATTCCGGCGGCGCGGCTCATGCGTCATCTCCGTTGCGCGGCGCGTTCGCCGTATCCGGCGCGCCGTCGGCGCCGACGTCGACCTGCACCAGCTGCGGCATGGGGCCGTCGGAATGCTTCCAGCGGCGGATCTGGAACAGGTAGGTGAGCACCTGCGCGACCGCCGCGTAGAGCTTCGCGGGAATTTCCTCGTCGACCTTGCACTGGCGGTAGAGCGCGCGCGCCAGCGGCGGCGCCTCCACCAGCATCACCTTGTTGTTCGATGCGATCTCGCGGATGCGCAGAGCGACCTCGTCCACGCCCTTGGCGACGACTTTCGGCGCGCGCATCTTGCCCGCCTCGTACTTGAGCGCCACCGCGTAGTGCGTCGGATTGGTGAGCACGACGTCGGCCGTCGGCACCGCCTCCATCATCCGCTGGTTGGCCATCTGCCGTGCGACCTGGCGCACGCGTGCCTTCACCTCGGGATTGCCCTCGGCCTCCTTGGCCTCGTCGCGCAGTTCCTGCTTGGTCATCTTGAGCTTGTTGCGCCAGGCCCAGCGCTGGTAGGGCACGTCGATCAGCGCGATCAGCGCGAGCGCGCCCACCACCGCGCCGAACACGCCGAACACCGCGTCGACGCCGCTGGCGACCGCCGCTTCGAGCGACTGGCCGGGCATGGCCATCAGGCGGCCCATCGCGCCCTTGATCACCAGCGCGGCGATGCCGCCGATCAGCAGCAGGCGCAGCAGCGAACGCAGGAACTCGGCCACCGACTCCTTGCCGTACATGCGGGTGAAGCCGGTCATGGGATTGAGGCGGCTGGCGTCGACCTTCAGCGCCTTGCCGGAGAAGCGCAGCGAGCCCATGGCCGCCGGCGCGAGGAAGCAGCCCACGAAGGCCGCGGCGATCAGCGGCAGCACGGGCAGCATCAGGCCGCCGAGCAGGCGCGTGGCATGCGCGGTGAAGCGGTCGGGCTGGCCGAGCAGGGCCGGCTCGAACTGCAGCGCCCCGGCCATCCAGCCCTGCGCCGCGGCGCCCAGCTTCGGGCCGGTGGCGAACAGCGCGAGGGTGGCGCAGCCGAGCACGGCCACGTTCGCGAGTTCGCGCGAGCGCGGGCTGTCGCCGCGCTCGCGGGCCTCCCGCAGCCGTTTTTCTGACGGGAGTTCGGTCTTGTCTTCCTGGTCTTCGCTGGCCATCTGCGTGGTCTTTCCGTCAACCGGTGAGGGCGCGGGCTGCCTGGAAGGCGTCCCCGAACAGTCGCTGCACCGGTCCTTGCAATTCCCTTGCCAGCAGCATCAGCAGCAGCATTCCCAGCAGCAGTGCGATCGGGAAGCCCAGCGACAGCGGGTTGAGCTGCGAGGCCGCGCGCGAGAGCACGCCCACGGCCACGTTGACGGCCAGCAGGGCCATCATCACGGGCAGTGCCAGCAGCAGGCCGGCCTTCATGGCGGCGGCGAAGAACAGCGGGATCGCGGCGAGGAAGCCCGGGAGGTCGCGGAAGGGCGTGCCCACCGGCATCGCGGCATAGCTGTCGAACAGCAGCTGCACCAGCGCGAGGTGCCCGTCGATGGCGAAGAAGATCAGCCCGAAGCTGAGATAGAACCACTGCGCGAGCACGGTGGTCGAGCCGCCGCCGCCCGGGTCGGCGAGGGTGGCGAAGGACAGGCCCATGCCCTGGCTCGCCAGCTCGCCCGCCAGCGCGCCGGCCTCGAAGGCCAGCCGCAGCATCAGCCCGATGGCGATGCCGACCGAGAATTCGCGCAGCACGGCCAGCGCGGTGGCGGCGTTCACGCCGGCCTGCGGCGGGTCGGGCAGCAGCGCCGACAGCGCGGCCGCGAGCGCGATGGTGAGCACCAGCCGCGAGCGCGCCGGCACGCCGCGCGCGGACAGCATCGGCAGCACCTGGATCGCCGCGCCGATGCGCAGGGCGGTCCACAGGACGCGGCCGAGCATGCCGAACAGGTCGACGCCGTCGGCGGCGGTGAGGGTGACGGGATCCATCGCGGGCGACGGATGCAAGGGGTGTACCGGTGGCGCGCGTGGGCGCCGGCGGGCCCGGCCCGGGCACTTGATCTGCGGGGCTCAGAACCGGTCGCGGATCCCGACCACAATCGGGTGCGGATCGCCCGAGCGGCGCGCCTTTGGCGGCGGCGGCAGCCCCAGGGCTCCGAGTTCCCTGGCGAAGCAGCGCGACAAGGCGGTGGCGGGGCGGGTCTGGACATCGCGCACGCGCCCGTCGGCGGCAACGGAGGCCACGGTGGTGAAGCTGTCCGACGCCCTTGCAGCGCTGCGGCCGGGCGGCACGCATTTCGTCATCGCCGCGTGGATCGCGGGAACGAGGGCCAGGTCATAGGCATGGCCGGCGGGCGTGGCGATGGCGGACTTCGCGTGGGCGACCCGGGTGTCGAAGTCGGCGGCGTGGGCGGCTGAGGGCAGGAGCAGCAGGGCGGCGACGGTGGCGAGTTTCATGGGTGTGATGGCCGGCTGCTGGAGGCGTGGCAAGTGTGTGGATCGCCGGCTTAAGGTCGGTGCAATCGGGCCGGTTATCGATGGCGGTCCGTGGGTTGGTGGGCCGTGCAATGCGTGCTTCGGTGCTTCAGTGCTTCAGTGCGGGTGTGACGCACTCAGGCGAAGCCAACGGCAACGGCGTTTCGCGGCAGCGCACGAAACGCCGTTGCCGTTGCCGTTGCCTTTGCCGCCAACCGCAACTCGCCACACGCGAGTCCCTGCAGTGCAGGCAA
>CAZNRZ010000023.1:17990-19473 GCA_964575535.1 uncultured Lysobacter sp.
TTGCCTTTGCCGCCAACCGCAACTCGCCACACGCGAGTCCCTGCAGTGCAGGCAAATCGCCTCGCCGTCGGCATTCGCAATGGCATCCCGAAGCGGGATATTTCGGCAATCCCTTCGATGGATCGATCGGCGCACGGAAGACGCCTCTTGCCATCGCCATCCGCAATGACATTCACGCAAGCACGACCCTCGCGGTTCGCGCGCGCCACTACCCGATCAAATGCGGAATCCGCTGAAACAGATCCGTCGTAAACGCCACCATCCGCCCCAGCAGGAAATGGCCCAGGAAACCGATCGTCGCCACCAGCGCGATCGCCTTCACCACGAAGCCGATCGTCTGCTCGTTGATCTGCGTCGCCGCCTGGATCACGCCCACCGCCACGCCCACGCCGAGCACGGCCAGCAGCGGCGGGCCGCCCAGCACCATGGCCATCTGCAGGCCGCGGGAAATCTCCGTCATCGCGACTTCGGGCGTCATCTCATGTCACCGGATTGAAGCTGGCGGCCAGCGAGCCGACCACCAGCACCCAGCCGTCCACGAGGATGAACAGCAGGATCTTGAAGGGCGCCGACACGATCATCGGCGAGAGCATCATCATGCCCATCGACATCAGCACGCTCGCCACCACGAGGTCGATGATCACGAAGGGGATGTAGATCAGGAAGGCGATCTCGAACGCGGTCTTGAGCTCGCTCGTCAGGAACGACGCGGCGAGTACGCTGAAGGGCACGTCCTGCGGCGTCGCGTAGGGGCCGGAATTCGACAGGCCGGCGAACGTCATCAGGTCCGTTTCGCGCACCTGCGCCAGCATGAAGCCGCGGAAGGGTTCGAGCGCCGCCGTCCATGCCTGGCGGAACTCCATGGTGCCGTCGAGGTAGGGGCCGATGCCGACCGCCCAGGCCTGGTCGAACACGGGCGTCATCACCATGAAGGTCAGGAACAGCGCCAGCGCCAGCAGCACCTGGTTGCTCGGTGTCTGCCCCGTGCCGAGTGCCTGTCGCAACAGCCCGAGCACGATGATGATGCGCGTGAATGCGGTGATGCCCATCAGCGCCGCCGGCAGCAGCGTGATGCCGGTCATCAGCAGCAGCACCTGCAGCGGCATGCTCACCGGCTGGCCGCCGATGCGGCCGACGTTGACCGATGGCAGCGGCTGCGCCGGCGTCGTCGCGATCGCAGGCTGCGCCGGTACCGCGGCGACGGACGGGGCATTCGTGGCCTGCGCATGCGCGGTGCCGCTGAGCAGGCTGTACGCCAGCGCGACCAGCAACAGCAGCGCGCAGGCGATGCGCATCAGGCGTTCGAGCGTGCCGCTCATGGCTTCCTACCGAAATGCTGCGCGAGGATCTGCGCGAAGGGCGTGGGCGCGCCCGCCGCCTCGGCGACGGGCAGTGGCGCGGCGAGGGTGTGCAGCGCACGCACGCCGCCCTGGCCGACGCCGAGCAGAAGCTGCGTGCCGCCGACATCGACCACCACCGCGCG
>CAZNRZ010000023.1:19573-21495 GCA_964575535.1 uncultured Lysobacter sp.
CCCGCCGCCTGCGTCGTCGCCATCGACATCGCCACCGGCATCGCAGCGCTCATCGCAGGCGCTTGATCCGCTCGGACGGGCTGACGACATCCGTCAGGCGCACGCCGAAGCGGTCGTTGACGACGACGACTTCGCCCTGCGCGATCAGCGTGCCGTTGACGTAGACGTCCAGCGGCTCGCCCGCGGCGCGCTCGAGTTCCACCACCGAGCCCTGGTTGAGCTGCAGCAGGTTGCGGATCGGGATGCGCGTGCGGCCGACTTCCAGCGACAGCGTCACCGGCACGTCGAGGATCACGTCGAGGTTGAGCTCGCTTCCGCCGGCGGCGCCGTCGGCGGTGAGGGTGTCGAATGCGGCGCGGGCCGCGGCGTCGGAGGCGTTCATGGCGTTTCGCTCAGTGCGTCGAGAGGCAACAGCGCGCGCGGCGCGTTGACGTGCGTGATCTTGATGGCGTTCTTGCCGTTGTGCGTGCCGAATTCACCCGCGAACAGCGGCATGTTCTCGACCTCGACGGTGAGCTGCTTGGGCAGCTCGATCGGAATGATGTCGCCGACCTTCAGGCGGCTGAGTTCGCGCAGGGAAATCTGCCGCTGCGCCAACGCGCTGCTGATCTCCACGTCGGCGTCCTGCAGCTGCGTGCGCAGACCGCGCGTCCAGTTCTCGTCCTTCTCGATGCGGTCGCTCTGCACGCCGGCATCGAGCAATTCGCGGATCGGCTCGAGCATCGAATACGGCAGGGCGACATGCACTTCGCCGCCGCCGCCCTCGAGCTCGACGTTGAAGCGGCTGACCACGATGTATTCGCGCGGCGAGATGATGTTGGCGAAGTGCGGGTTGACCTCGGAGTTCATGTACTCGAACTCCACCGGCAGCACCGGCGCCCAGGCCTCGGCGAGGTCGGCGAAGGTCTGCTTGAGCAGCAGCTGGATCACGCGCATCTCGGTGG
Organism: uncultured Lysobacter sp.; assembly: GCA_964575535.1. Lineage (GTDB taxonomy): Bacteria > Pseudomonadota > Gammaproteobacteria > Xanthomonadales > Xanthomonadaceae > Cognatilysobacter. The sequence continues at coordinate 20,518 of CAZNRZ010000023.1, forward strand.
GCGTGAATTCGCGGCCCTCGATGCGCGTGTGGTACTTGCCCACGCCGCCGAAGAAGTTGTCGACCGTGGTGAACACCAGCCGCGGCTCGAACACGATGATGCCGGTGCCGCGCAGCGGCTTCATCTTGATCAGGTTGAGGTTGTTCGGCACCTGCAGCGAATGCATGTACTCGCCGAAGCGGATCACGTCGATGCCGCGCACCGAGAGGTCGGCCGAGCGGCGCAGCAGGTTGAACAGGCCGATGCGCCAGGTGCGCGCGAAGCGCTCGTTGATCATCTCCAGCGTCGGCAGCCGGCCGCGGACGATGCGGTCCTGGCTGGCGAAGTCGTAGTTGCGCGCCTCGCCGGGTGCGGCCGGCGGCTCGACTTCTATCGCGCCCGCATCCACGCCGTGGAGGAGGGCATCGATCTCGTCCTGTGACAGCAGGTCGGCGCTCATGGCGGCTCCGGGCGGTTACTGGGTGACGAGGCTGGTGAACATGACGGCCTCGACCTTGTCGGGCGCGGCCTCGGCCTTGAGCACCGCCTTCACTTCCGCCAGCGCCTTCTCCTGCAGCCGCTCCTTGCCGCTGCGCTGCGTGAGCGAGGACGACTGCTGCTGGCCGAACAGCAGCAGCAGGCGGTTGCGCAGTGCGGGGCCATGGGCCTGCAGCGCGACCAGCGTTTCGGGATCGCGCGTGGCCAGCTGCACGTCGGCCTGCAGGTAGCGCACGGTGTCGGCGTCGGCGAGGTTGACCACGAACGCCGGTTCCATCGCGAAGTACTGCGTGGGCAGCTTCGCCGCCCCGGCGGGCGTGTCGCTGGCGCCGGCGCTGAAGAACCATGCCGCGGCACCGCCGGCGATGACGAGGACGGCGGCAAGCGCGATGAAGAGCAGCTTCCTGCTCTTCTTCTTCGGGGCTTCGACGGGGGCGGCGGCTGGGGCGGACACGGGAACTCCTCGGATTCCCCGGTGCTGTGCAAAGGCCGTGCCGGACC
>CAZNRZ010000024.1:0-9146 GCA_964575535.1 uncultured Lysobacter sp.
GCACGTCGCCGGACATGTTCATGTCCCAGGCGCTGGCGTGGCAGACCACGTCGCGATCGCGCGGCTTGATGAACTGCGTCTTGGCCCAGTAGCTCTCCGGCAGCTTGGGCATGCCCAGCGAGGTGTAGAACTCCTGCGCGCGCTCGGTCATCTGCCGGGCCGTGAGCAGGCGCGCGTCCTGCTCGGCCTGCGCGAGCGCCGAGGTCGAGCGCTCGCCGGTCAGCTTGGCACTCTCGGCGGCGAGGTTGCGCTGGTACTGCGCTTCCAGTGCGGCGGTGATGTCGAGGCTGCCCGAGCCCGGATACGGCGCGAGCATGTCCCAGAGGTTGCCCCAGTCCTGCTGCCACATGTTGCCCATCAGGTGCGCGGGCAGCATGCCGCCGGCGACGTGGCCCTTGTCGGCGCCGTACTTCGCGTCCATGCGCGCGCCGGTGTAGCAATGGAGCTGCTCGTAGAGCGGCTTGACCTGGCCCCAGAGGCGGTCGGTTTCGGCGGCGATCTGAGCGGGCGTCATGTCATAGCCCGAGCGCCAGAGCTCGCCGGCGTCGGCGAAGCCGAGGTCCCGCGCGCCTTCGTTCACCAGCGACACGAAACGCGTGTAGTCCTTGCGCATCGGCTGGCTGATGGTGTGCCAGCCCTGCCATGCGTCGAGCTGCTCGTCGTAGTCGCGGCTGCTGCGCAGCACGTCCTCGAGCTCGCCGAGCTGGCGGCAGGAGCGCTGCGCGCCTTCGCCCGTGCAGTACTCGCCGCTGCCGTACATGCCTTCCATGCGCGTGGCGATCTGCGTGAGTTCGGTGAGCTTGGCCGGATCGCGCGGCGGCGGCATCGCGGCGGAGAGCTTGAGCAGCTGGATCGCGCGCGCGGTCTGCGGCGACATCTGCTGGCCTTCGAAGCGGCGCGCCTGCTCGATCCAGCTGTTGAGCTGCGAGAGATAGCGCTCGTTGGCCTTGGCCGCGAGCAGCTGGCTGTCGTCGCCGATGTAGGTGGACGAGAGCCACTGCGCGGCGGTGAGCTCGGGATAGTTCCGCTTGTATTCCTCGTTGACGCGCGCGATGAACTGGTCGGCCGTTTCCTTGCTGCGGTCCGGCGTGGCGGCGGCGTCGGTGGCGGCGTCGGGAGAGGCCTGGCGGTTGCAGCCGGACAGGCCGAGGACGGCGGCGATGCCGAGCGCGAGGAGGGCGCGTGCGGGCTTCATGGAGGCTCCGGGGTCATGGCGTGCGCGGAAACGCGCGGTGCCGGCAGGCTAGAGGCGCCCAGCGGCGGGTGCAAGCCGGAGGTCACCGCGAGGTCGGCGCAAGCCGCCTCAGCGCAGGCGTCGCGCCGCCGCGTCGACGAGGTTCGCGCGTTCCAGCCACGCCCAGGCGTCGTCGGCATCCTGTTCGATGTAGGCACGCGCCGAGCCCAGCCGGAACGTGTACCCCCAGGCGTCCATGTCCTCCAGGATGCGGTCCGCGCCCACGCCGGGAATCACCGCGCCGAGCAGCGCCTGCAGCACGCAGACGGCGTTTTCCTCGTCGATCGAATCGGTGGCGTCGGTGTGCACCGCCGCGCGTTTCGCCGGCGGCAGCACGATCAGGTGCCCGGCCTCGTGCAACAGCGAATGCACCGGCGTGTCGCCGCGCGCGTAGACGGTCGAGCCGATGATCCCGGCCTCCGACTCGCCCCAGTAACTGCCCGGGATCGGCGCGCCGTCCGGTACGCGCACGAACGCCAGCCCGTAGCGCGCGAGGAGCGCGGCCACGTCGTTGGCGTCGATGTCGGCGAGCGTGAGCATGGGGCGGATACGACGATGCCCCGCGCGGGCGGGGCATCGGCAGGGACGGGCGGTCGCGTCAGGACGCGGCCGGGGCCTGGGTCTCGGGCAGCGCGACGGAGATGTCGAGCACCTTGTTGTCGCCGTCGCCGATGAGGTCGACCTTGACCGCCTCGGCGTCCACGTTGACGTACTTGCGGATCACCTCGAGCAGCTCGCGCTGCAGCATCGGCAGGTAGTCGGGGCCGCCGCGCCCGGCGCGTTCGTGCGCGACGATGATGCGCAGGCGGTCCTTGGCGACGTTGGCGGTCTGCTTCTTCTGCGTCAGGAAATCGAAGATACCCATGGCTCAGCCTCCGAAGAGCTTGCTGAGGAAGCCCTTCTTCTCCGCCGTGACGAATCGCATCGGGCGGTTCTCGCCCAGCAGGCGCGCCACCGCATCCTCGTAGGCCTGCGCGGCGTCGGAGGTGGTTTCCAGGATGACCGGCTCGCCCTTGTTCGACGCGTTGAGCACGTCGCCGGATTCGGGGATCACGCCGACCGCCTTGAGCCCGAGGATCTCCTCGACGTCATTGATGCTGAGCATCTCGCCGGTTTCGACACGCTTGGGGCTGTAGCGCGTGAGCAGCAGGTGCTCCTTGACGCGCTCGCCCTGTTCGGCGCGGCGCGTCTTGGACGCGAGCAGGCCGAGGATGCGGTCGGAATCGCGCACGCTCGACACTTCCGGATTGACCACGACCACGGCCTGGTCGGCGAAGTACATGGCCAGGAACGCGCCCTTCTCGATGCCGGCCGGCGAGTCGCAGACGATGTAGTCGAAGCCGTCGGCGGCCAGGTCGTCGAGCACCTTCTGCACGCCCTCGGTGGTCAGCGCGTCCTTGTCGCGGGTCTGGCTGGCGGCGAGCACGTAGAGGTTGTCGAAGCGCTTGTCCTTGATCAGCGACTGCTTGAGCGTGGCCTCGCCGTTGACGACGTTGACGAAGTCGTACACCACGCGCCGCTCGCAGCCCATGATCAGGTCGAGGTTGCGCAGGCCGACGTCGAAGTCGATGACGGCGACCTTGTGGCCGCGGCGCGCCAGGCCGGTGGCGAGGCTGGCGCTGGTCGTGGTCTTGCCCACGCCGCCCTTGCCCGATGTGACTACGATGATTTCGGCCAACTGGTGTTCCTCCGGATTCGTTGCTCGATCCCGCCGGCGCGGCCGGTGCGGGCGACAGCATGCCTCAAAGCATGCGATGTGTGACGGACTACGCGTCCAGTGCCTCGATCTTCAGCTGGCCCGCGTCCAGCCAGACCTGCACCGGCTTGCCGAGCAGCGCGGCCGGAATGTCGTCGGACACGCGGTAATGGCCCGCGATGGCCACGAGCTCGGCGTGGAACTCGCGGCAGAAGATGCGCGCCTGCTCGAAACCCTGCGCGCCGGCGAGCGCGCGCCCGCGCAGCGCGCCGTAGATGTGGATGGAGCCGTCGGCGATGACTTCCGCACCCGCGCCCACGGCGGAGAGCACGGTGAGGTCGCGGCCGTCGGCATAGACCTGCTGGCCCGAGCGGATCGGCGCGGCCTGGACGAGGCCCGGCTGTGCGGCGCGCTCGGGCGCCGTGGGCTGCGGCGCGGGTGAGCGCTCGGCTGCGGCCGGGCGGGCAGGGGCTTCCGCCGGCTCGCGGGTCGGTACACGGGCCGCATCGATGTCGCCCGAGTGCGAGCCCGCGCCATCGGCGCGCTCGTACTGCGCGCGGAACTTCGCGAGCAGCGGCAGGCCGAGCTGCTCCGAGAGCCGTTCGATCTCGCTGGTGCCATAGGCGAGTGCGACGGGCAGCACGCCGGCCTCGCGCAGCGCGGCGACCAGCGCCTGCGCCGTCGCGACGTCGGGCGCGCGCGTCAGCCCACCGAAGTCGAGGACCACCGCTGCGCGCGAGAACAGGTTGGGCGCGCGCTGCACGCGCGAGCGCATCTCGTCGGCGAGGCGGCCCACGTCCAGGCTGCGCACCCGCAGGTTGGCGATGCCGACCTGGCCGATCTTCAGCTCGCCCGCGGGTTCGAAATCCATGGCGACGCTCATGCGTTCGTTCCCGTGGCGCGCGTGCGCGGCGGCGTGCGCGGCGTGTGGACCCACGGCTCGCGTGGCAGGTCGCGGCCGTAGGTGTCGCGCACCCATTCGTAGCTGCACAGCGGTTTCATCAGCATGGACGCGCGCAGGCCGGTCTCCGGCATCACGTTCTGGCCGACTTCGTGGAAGCCGGACGTGCCGTGGAACAGCATCACCGGGTCGGTGCCGCTCTCGAGCAGGACTTCGCAGGCCATCTGCGGATAGCGCAGCTCGGCGTAGCTCTGCGCATCGGCATAGAACGCGCGGCCGACGCCACCGCCGCGGCGGCGGCTGGCCACGACGATGCGGTCGATGTAGAAGAACTCGGAATAGCGCTCGCGGAACCAGCGGAAGTTGCTGCTGTCGTGGTCCGCGGCGTCGCCCATCCCCACCAGGAATCCGGCCAGCGTGCCGTCGCGCTCGGCGACGCGGAAATACTCGGCCTGCTCGAAGAAGCTCTGCAGGCGCCTGGAATCCAGCGGAAGGATCGCGGGTCCGGCGGCGTTGTTGAGGGCAAGGACGGAATCCAGCTCGTGCTCGCGCACGTCGCGGACGACGATCGACATTCTTCCGGCTCCGGGAGTGCAGCCGCGACAGTACGGCGCGGTGCGGCGCGGGATTATCGCATGGCCGCCCGGCGGGGCCAGCGGCGGCGGCATGACTTCCGGCGGGGCCGGGCCCGCGGCGGCGGGCGTAGGATGACCGCATGCTCGCGCAACTGAACCACACCCGACTGCTGCGTTACACCGGCCTGTTCACGTGGGCGATGGTCGGATGCTGGCTCTCGCTCTCCTGGCTCGACCCGGGCTACCTCGACGAACTGGCCGGGACCCAGCAGGTCCACCCGAATCTCCTGGTCATACGCTGGGTAGCGGTGTGGCTGGCGTTCGGCGCCGCGTACGCGTGGATCACGCGCTCGGTCGGCACGCGCGTGCCTACGTTCGTGGACCACGTGGCGCTGTTCATGCTCACCGCGTTCGCGGTGGGCGTGAGCTACTTCTCGAACTCGGGCCTCGGCAGCGTCCTGCTCATGGTCGTTGCCGGCCTGCTGCCATGGCTGCTGCCCCTGCGTGTCGGCATCCTGTGGTTGCTGGGCGGCAACCTGTCCGTGATCCCGATGTTCGTCGGCATCTACGAGATGCCACCGCTGCAGGCGGTACTGCAGTCGCTCCTGTACGTCGGCTTTTCCAGCTTCGTGTTCGTCACCGCGATGGTCGCCAAGCAACAGGCCCAGGCCCGCGACGAACAGCGCCGGCTCAACGCCGAGCTGCGCGCCACCCGCCTTCTGCTGGCCGAAAGTGCGCGCATCAACGAGCGCACGCGCATCTCGCGCGAGCTGCACGACCTGCTCGGCCACCATCTCACCGCGCTCAGCCTGAATCTCGAAGTCGCCGGGCATCTTTCGCAAGGGCGCGCAAAGGAGCACGTCAGCCAGGCGCATACGCTGGCGCGGCTGCTGCTCACCGACGTCCGCGAGGCCGTGAGCCAGCTGCGCGAAGGCGGCGCGATCGACCTGTCGGTCGCACTGCGTCCGCTCGCCGAGAACGTGCCCTCGCTGTCGATCCACATGGACATCGAATCGCCGCTCACCCTCGACGATCCAGAGCGCGCGCACGTGCTGCTGCGCTGCACGCAGGAAATCATCACCAATGCCGTGCGCCACGCGGGCGCGCGCAACCTGTGGATCAGCGCGCGTCGCGAAGCGTGCAGCATCCATATGCGTGCACGCGACGACGGCCGCGGCGCCGACCTGCTCGTCGCCGGCAACGGCCTGCGCGGCATGCGCGAGCGCCTCGCGCAGCACGGCGGCAGCCTCGACATCGAAACATCGCCCGGAGCCGGCTTCGACCTGCGGCTCGTCCTGCCCATCGCGGCCACCAGCGCCGTACGAGAAGGAGTCATCGCATGACCACGCCCGACAAGCGCATCCGCGTGATGCTCGTCGATGACCAGACGCTCGTCCGCCAGGGCGTGCGCTCGCTGCTCGCACTCTCGGAGGGCGTGGAAGTGGTGGCCGAAGCCTCCGACGGCAAGCAGGCGATCGAGATGATCCCGCAGGTCGGCCCCGACGTCGTCCTGATGGACATGCGCATGCCGGTGATGTCGGGTCTGGAGGCCGTGCAGACGCTCGCGCGCACCGGCCAGCTGCCGCCCACCATCATCCTGACCACCTTCGACGACGACCAGCTCGTGCTCGCCGGCATCAAGGCGGGCGCGAAGGGCTACCTGCTCAAGGACGTGTCGCTGGACCAGCTGGTGGGCGCGATCCAGGCGGTGGCCGGCGGCGGATCGCTCGTGCAGCCCGCGGTCACCCAGCGCCTGCTCTCGGGGCTGGAGCACATGCGCAACGATTTCGTGAGCCTTGACCGGCCCGATCCGCTCACCGAGCGCGAGACCGAGATCCTGCGGCTGATGGCCGGCGGCTTCTCGAACAAGGAGATCGCCAACTCGCTGGGCGTGGCCGAGGGCACGATCAAGAACCACGTCTCGAACATCCTGTCCAAACTCGGCGTCCGCGATCGCACGCGCGCGGTGCTGAAGGCGTTCGAGCTGCAGCTGGTGTGAGGCGGCCGTTCAGCGGCGGATGCGACGGGTCGGCCTGTCCGGATCGACTGGCCCCAGGCTGGGGGCCGTAGATGCCAGGCACCGCCGCGGCATCGGCGTCGGACGGCCCAGCTGGCCGCCCGACGCAGCCGGAGACGACCGGCCGCACGTCCCGGCGCAGCAGCGGCCCCGAACCGCACGCAGGCTGCTTTTGCGACCGATCGCGGGGATTCGTGCCCCGCAGGCGCCGGCGGGCTGCGGCAGCGGCCGCAACCTTGCTAGGATTGCCGGTCTGCGCCGAGGCCCCGCCACGGGTGGCGCGGGCCTGGCCCCGGAGAACTCCTGAATGACCCGTTTGATCGAGATCCTGATTTCCTTTGCGATCGTCGCCGCGCTGTTCGTGGCCGTCGGCATCTTCCTGCCGTCCAGCCGCAGCCTCTCGGAGTCGGTCGAGACCAACCGCAAGCCGACGATCGTGTTCGATACGCTCAACAGCTTCCGCCGCTTCGACGAGTGGAACCCGCTGGTGCTGCGCGACCCGTCCACCAGGCTCACGCTGTCCGGCCCGGAGTCGGGCAAGGGCGCGAAGATGAGCTACACCTCGAACGAGATGGGCGCGGGCAGCTACACCATCGTCGAGAGCGACCCGCTGAAGAAGGTGACCTACGCGATCGAGAACGATTCGCCGGGCACCGACAAGCGCACCGAGTTCAACCTCAAGCGCGTGGGCCGCGGTGGCCGCAACGTCGAGATCACGCAGAGCTACGACGTCGACTACGGCTGGAACATCGTCGGCCGCTACGCCGGCCTGTACGTGAGCACGAACGTCGGCGAAGACGTCAAGCTCGGCCTGTCGCGCCTCACGAACATGCTCGCCGGCGTGCCGAACATCGACTACGGCAGCCTGCAGCGCGAGTTCAACGCGCCGGCGCCGAAGCTGGCCGAGCGCCCGGCCGAGACCCTGCTGGTCGTCAGCGCCACGGTCCCGACCGATTTCGACCGCATCAAGGGTCAGATGAACTCGAACAACGAGTGGATCCGCAAGGTCATGTCGGCCAATGGCCTCGAGGCCGCGGGCCCGATCCGCATGATCACCAACGAGCAGGGCGCGCAGAATTACTCGTTCGACCTCGCGCAGCCGGTGCGCAAGGCCGGCGTGACCGGCCCGATCGAGGGCATCAAGGTCGAGGGCCCGGTGAAGGTGCTGCACACCGACGCCGCGCGCGTGGCGCAGACCTCGTTCAAGGGCCACATGGCCAACCTGCAGAAGCTGCGCGACGCGATCCGCGCCTGGGCGCTGTCGAACGGCTACGAGACGGTCGACCGCCCCTACGAGAACTGGACGGGCGGCATCAATGCCGGCTTCACCAACGACGGCGAGTACGTCATCCAGTGGGCGATCAAGTAAGCCTGCAGCTTCCCGGAAACGCGCCGCTTGCGGCGCGTTTTTCGTTATGGCCCACGCACGCCGGCGAAGCGTCGCGGGCATGAGGCAGGCGCGCGCGCCGATGCGCTGGCTGGCGTCCGCGGGCGCGCTGCTCGCGGCGCTGGCGGTCGGGCTGGCGGCCTATGCCTCGCATGCCGCGACGCCCGACGACCGCACCCGCCTGTTCATGGCTGCCGCCTTCGCCTTCGGGCACGGCGCGTCGCTCGCGGTGCTCGGGGCAGACTGCCCGCGGCGGCTCATGCGCGTCGCGCTCGTCGCGTTGTTCGCCGGCACGCTGCTGTTCGCCGGCAGCCTGGCCGGCGCGGCGCTCGCCGGCCTGCCCACGCGCCTCGCGCCGGCCGGCGGCATGCTGCTGATGGCGGGCTGGCTGCTGCTCGCCGTCGATCGCACGAGGCGCTGACATGCCCCGCTGGAGCCGCGGATTCGATGTCGACGCCGCCGCGCGCCATCTGCGCCGCGATCGCGCATTGGCGCCCTGGTTGCGCCGGATCGGGCCGATTCCGGCCGAGCCGCGCTGGCGTCGATCCTTCGATCCGGTCGACGCGCTGGCACGGGCCATCCTCTACCAGCAGCTTTCCGGCAAGGCCGCCGCGACGATCGTCGGCCGCGTGGAGACCGCGATCGGCAGCGATCGCCTGCACGCGGACACGTTGGCTCGGATCGACGACGCGGCGCTGCGCGCCTGCGGCGTGTCGGGCAACAAGGCGCTGGCGCTGCGCGATCTCGCGCGCCGCGAGCAGGCCGGCGAGATCCCGACGCTGCGGCAGATGTCTGTGATGGACGAGGCGGCGATCATCGGGGCCCTCACGCCCGTCCGCGGCATCGGTCGCTGGACCGTGGAGATGATGCTGATCTTCCGGCTCGGCCGGCCCGATGTGTTGCCGGTCGACGATCTCGGCATCCGCAAGGGCGCGCAACTCGTCGACGGGCTCGATGCGATGCCGTCCCCGCGCGAGCTGGCCGCCCGTGGCGAAGCCTGGGGACCGTACCGCACGTACGCGAGCCTCTACCTCTGGCGCATCGCCGATTTCGCGGCGCCGGCGAAGAAGACGGTGAAACGCTCGCAGGACTGATTGGCGACGCGCACGTCGGTTGAGGCGTCAAGGCTGCAGGCGGGCGATGCAACGCGCGATCGGCACGGTTACGTGCGGGCGCTGCAACTGCATGCCGTCATCCCGAGCGCAGCGAGGGATCCATCGATCGATTCGCAACGCGTTGGATCCGCCACGCGCACATCGATAACGTGGGCTGATCTATTGCTCGCCGTCGCCGTCGCCGTCGCCGTCGCCGCGGGCCCGTCCCGCCGGTGCGCCGT
>CAZNRZ010000024.1:9246-21156 GCA_964575535.1 uncultured Lysobacter sp.
TCGCCGTCGCCGTCGCCGTCGCCGTCGCCGCGGGCCCGTCCCGCCGGTGCGCCGTCGTCTTCCACGTGACACCAGTGCCACGGCTCGTAGACGATGCCGTGCGGGTTGTCGCGCGGATAGCTCATGACGAAGCCATGGCTCGCGGCGTGGTCGCGCAGCCAGGCGAAGGCGGCGGTGTGCTCGAAGGATTCCTCGGCCGCCGGCTCGCCCGGCGTGGAGAGGTCGAGCGCGCGGCCGGAGTGGTGCTCGCTGTAGCCGGGGGCGGCGTTGACGGTGAGGATCTGTTCGACGGTCTGACCGCGCGCGAGCTTGCGCTCGAAAATGCCGAGCTGGTAGTCGTGGCTGCGGTAGCCGGAGATCGCCTCGAGCAGCACCCCATCGCGGCGTGCGGCGTCGCGCATGACGCGCCACGCGCGCGCGGGCGCGCGCCGCAGCCAGAACGGGCGGTGGTAGCGATCGCGGTCGGCGAACACGAGCGAGGAGGGCTCGGCGACGAGCGCCAGGCCGGTGCGCGCGGCGTAGCCGTCATCGAGGCCGAGGGCGGCGAGCCGCTGCGTGATGTGCGCGAGGGGCAGGTCGTATTCGCCCGGCGTGCCGGTCGCGTCGGCGGCGAGCAGGTGGCGCACGTCGCGCGTGCGCGCGTGCCGAGGCCAGTCGTGCGCGAGCGGGACGATGCCGGCGGCGCCCGAGGCGGCGAGGTAGCGGCCGTCGCACTTGCGGCGGATGACGTGCGTCGCCCCGGCCAGCGCGCGCGCGGTCGCATTGGCCCGCGCCTGCAGCAGGTGCGCTGGCCAGAGTTCGACGTCTGGCGTGTTCAGCAGATATCGCGGGCGGATGCGCATGGATGCAGGTTAGCGGGGGTGCGTGGGCGCTGCCATCGCGGACGGGCGTGCGACGTGGAACCCGGCTCGGTCTTCGCACCGACGCGATGCGTCGTCGCGCACCGGCCGAGGCGCGCGCCTGCTGTCAGTGGCGACCGATCCACCGCGCGATGTCCTCGATAAGCGTCGTCTCGACATGCCCGGGCTGCTGGTACGTCGCCAGCGACGAAGGCCCCTCGCCGGCGATGCCGAGGTGGTCCAGCGCCGGGTAGTGGCGCAGCGTCGCGCGCGGAACGGCGCCGAATTTGGCCTGCCAGCGCGCCCAGTCGGCCGCCGTGACCTGGAAATCGCGGCCGCCCTGCAGGAGCAGGATCGGCAGCCCGGTCGACGTCGCGTCGGCCACCGGATCGATCGCGTCGATCGCGCGCCACCACGAGGCCGGGACGCCCAGCGGCGTCTCCGAAGCCGCCATCGCCTTGCCGCTGCGCAGGTCGGCGATCATCGCGTCGAGCTTCGCAAGGAACGCCCTTTCCTCGACGGTGGTCGTACCGTCCAGCTCGAACAGGTAGCGGTTCTGCTCGGGCAGCAGGTCGAGCAGCGGACGGGCCGGTGCGGCGAGCAGGATCACCCCGGCGACATGGCCGGACGCGCGGGCGATGCGCGGAGCCAGCATGCCGCCCTGGCTGTGGCCGAGCACGAAGACGCGCGTCGGGTCGATGCCGGGCGTGGCACGGAGCAGGTCGACGGCGAGCACCGCGTCGTCGGTGACCTCGTCGTCCATGTCGAACTCGCGGCCGGCGAACCAGCCCGGATGGGCCTTCGTGCGCTTCTCGTAGCGCAGCACGGCGATGCCCCGGGCGGCCAGGCCGCGCGCGATGTCGAGGAAGGGGCGATTGGGGCCGATGGTCCCGTCGCGGTCCTGCGGGCCCGAGCCGTGCACCAGCACCACGGCCGGGAACGGCCCCTGGCCACGCGGTATGGCCAGTGTGGCGGGCAGGGCGAGCGCGCCCGTGCCGACGACTGCTTCGCGCTCGGTGTAGGAGGCGTCGGCAGGCACCGGCGGGGCGGGCGGAGGCGGTGCGGGCTGCACGAGGAAGCCCGCGATGCGGCCGTCGGGAAGGACGGCCACGCGGGCCACCAGCTCGGCGCCCGCGCGGTGCAGTAGTACGTCGACCCGGGTGGCACCGTCGACCGCATGCGCCGTCGGCTCGCCGCGGTCGACGGCCGCGGGAAGCGACGCCCAGAGCTGGCGCAGCCGTTCGGCCGGCACCGCCTTGCGCATGTCGTCGGTGAAGGCTGCGGCGGCCTCGTCGAAGCGGCCGGCCTCGAGGTGATCGAGCAGGGTGGTGGCCACGTCGGCCGCCGCCGGCGTGGCGGCGTGCGCGAGCGTCGCCATGAACGCCGCGAGCAGGGCGGTCAGCCATCGGCCCGGGCGCATGTCAGCCGGGCCTCTTGAAGACCATGCGCATCGCATCGCCCCAGTGCGGCTGCACGACGGAAACCAGTTCCCACCCCTGCGGCCCGAGGCGGTCGAGTTCGGCCTGCATGCGCGCGGCGAACCCGCCGGTCCACTTGAACGGGAGTTCCACGACTTTGTACTGCCAGCGTCCGCTCATGCGGTGTCGTCCTTCGGGTTGTCGTCGCCGGGCCTTGGCAGCCGGCCTGCCCTGCGCAGTGCGTCGCGCAGCACGTATTCGATCTGTGCGTTGAGGCTGCGCAGCTCGTCGTCGGCCCAACGCTGCGCCGCCGCCAGGACTTCGGCGTTGATGCGCAGCGGATAGGCTTTCTTCTCGCTCATCGGCGGCGCCGGCCACGCACCACGGCGACGAACATCGCGACCGCCAGCCCGTTGACCGCGAGCGCCAGTGCGAGGGCGACGGCGAGCACGCGCGTCGAATCGCTTCCCGCCCACAGCATGGCAACGGCGCCGGCGAGCATCACCACCCCGACCATGCGCATGAGCCGTGCGAGCACGGCGTTCGCGGTGCCCGCCGCGGCGGCGCGCTGCAACGAACGGGCGACCAGGAACGCCGGTACGGAGGTGACCGCGAACGCCACGGCGATGCCGATGCCGTCCATCAGTACAGCGACCCGGCATTGATCACCGGCTGCGTGCCGCGATCGGCGCAGAGCACCACCAGCAGGTTGCTGACCATCTGCGCCTTGCGCTCCTCGTCCAGCTGGACCACGCCGTTCTTCTGCAGCTCGGACAGCGCCATCTCGACCATGCCGACCGCACCCGAAACGATGCGCGTGCGCGCCGCGATGACGGCATTCGCCTGCTGGCGCTGCAGCATGGCGTGGGCGATCTCGGGGGCGTAGGCGAGGTGGCTGATGCGCGCGTCGATCACGTGCACGCCGGCGTCGGCCAGCCGCTCGGCCAGCTCCTGCGCGAGGTGCTGGCTGATCTCCGCGGCATGGCTGCGCAGGGCGAGCTGGCCGTCCTCGTGCTGGTCGTAGGGATAGCTCGTGGCCATCGCCCGCAGGGCCGATTCGGCCTGGATGTGCACGAAGCTCTCGTAGTCGTCGACGTTGAACACGGCCTCGGCCGAGTCGACGATCTGCCAGACGATGACCGCCGCGATCTCGATCGGGCTGCCGTCGAGTTCATTCACCTTGAGCTTGCCGCTCTCGAAGTTGCGCACCCGCAGCGACACCTTCTTCTTCGTATAGAAGGGGTTGTTCCAGCGCAGGCCGTCGGTGCGGTCGGTGCCGACGTACTTGCCGAACAGGCTGAGCACCGCCGCCTGGTTGGGCTCGATCATGTACAGCCCGAACATGAGCACGAACAGCACCAGCGCGACGAGCAGCCCGCCGATGACCTGCAGTGGTGAGGGCGGGCTGGCGAGCAGCCACCAGGCGATGGCCGCCATTGCCCCGAGCAGCAGGAACAGGACGGGCAGGCCGGAACGGGAACGGGCGGCGATTTCTTTCATGGCGGTCTCCTGGGATAGGAGATAGATATCAAATTGATATCAGATGATCAAGGCCGCTCGTCGGCTGTGCCGTCCAGCCGGATCCGGTACAGGGGCGCCGGGATGAATTCGCCCGAGACGAAGACATGCCGGCCGTCGCGATCCCAGGCCAGCGCCTCGGCCTGCGGCAGCCACGGCAACGGGCTCTGCACCGGCGGGCGCGCCACCGCGTCGGGCCAGTCGTCGCCTGCGCCGCGCCTCCAGATGAGCAGATGCCGGTAGGTGATGACCGCGAGCGAACGGCCGTCCGGCGAGACGTCCGCCGCCGTGACCTGCGCCTCCAGCGGTGCACGCTCGTCCCCCGTGCGCGCGAGCGCCTCGGGCATGCGCAGGCGTGCGACGCGGAGGGCCGTGGCCACCTGCGTGCCGGTCGCGCGAAGCGGCAGGGCGAACAGTTCGGGCGGCTGGCGCTTCTTCGAGACCAGAAGCACCCGCCCGGTAGAAGGGTCGACCGCTACCGCCTCGCAGTCGCGCGCACCGTCGGGCCAGCGGAACACGATCGACCAGGCCGGCCGCAGGCGCGCGTTGACCAGCCGCGACGGCTCCTCGATCACGTGCAGCTGCAGCGTGCGGCGCAGGCCGCCGTTGTCGCCGGTGTCGGCGAGCAGCAGGTAGTCGCGGCCGTCGAGGCGGAAGGCGGCGATGTCTTCCCAGTCGGTCTTGGGCACGCCTTCGATGCGGAAGGTCGCGCGGCGCGCGCCGTCGCGTCCCACCGCGAACAGGCGCGCGGGGTTGCCGCCGTCGTCGTGCATCCACAGCGTGTCGGCATGGCGGCGCGACACCGCCAGCCCGCTGATCTCGCGCAGCTCGCGATCCAGCATCAGGCCGCTCACCCGCGCGGTGCCTGCGGGCTCGGGCGCATCGGCCATGCACGCCGACAGGGCCAGCGCCGCCAGCAGCGCGACCGCGCGAGCGCCGCCGCGCGACATCCGGCCGAAGGCATGTGATGCACCCATCCGCACAGGATCGCATGCAGCCGTGGCCGGCGCGTGCGCGCGGAGGCGGCCGCGGCCCTTCGCTAGACTGCGCGCTGCCCACCGCCACGCCATGCCATGACGCAGATCGGAACGCCGCTGTCCCCGCACGCCCTGCGCGTGCTCCTGCTGGGTTCGGGCGAACTCGGCAAGGAGGTCGCCATCGAGCTGCAGCGCTTCGGCTGCGAGGTGATCGCCGCCGACCGCTACGCCGACGCCCCCGCCATGCAGGTCGCCCATCGCAGCCACGTGCTCGACATGCTCGACGGCGACGCGATCCGCGCGCTGATCGAACGCGAGCGCCCGCAGCTGGTGGTGCCGGAGATCGAGGCCATCCACACGCAGACGCTGGTCGAGCTGGAGTCGCTTTTCGAGCGCGACGGTACGCCCACGCGCATCGTGCCCACGGCCCGCGCCGCGCGCCTGACCATGGATCGCGAGGGCATCCGCCGGCTCGCCGCCGAAACCCTCGGCCTGCCGACCTCGCCCTACCGCTTCGTCGATACGCGCGAGCAGTACCTCGACGCCATCGCCGCGATCGGCCTGACCTGCGTGGTCAAGCCGGTGATGTCGTCCTCGGGCAAGGGCCAGTCGACGGTGCGCGAGGCATCCGAGGTCGACGCCGCCTGGGACTACGCGCAGACCGGCGGCCGCGCCGGTGCCGGCCGCGTCATCGTCGAAGGCTTCGTGCGCTTCGACTATGAGATCACGCTGCTCACGGTGCGACACGCCGGCGGCACCACCTTCTGCGCGCCTATCGGCCACCTGCAGCGCGACGGCGACTACCGCGAGAGCTGGCAGCCGCAGGCGATGAGCCCGCTGGCGCTCGAACGCGCACAGGATGTCGCGCGGCGCATCACCGACGATCTCGGCGGCTGGGGCGTGTTCGGCGTCGAGCTGTTCGTCGCCGGCGACGAGGTCTGGTTCAGCGAAGTCTCGCCGCGTCCGCACGACACCGGCCTGGTCACGTTGGCCTCGCAGCAACTGAGCCAGTTCGCGCTGCACGCGCGGGCGATCCTCGGCCTGCCGATCCCTTCGATCCGCGACAACGGCCCCGCCGCGTCCTGCGCAGTGCTCGCCGAAGGCCATGGCGTGCCGGTGTTCTCGGGCGTCGACGCCGCCCTCGCGCAGCCGGACACGCACCTGCGCCTGTTCGGCAAGCCGCGGGTGGCGGGGCAGCGGCGGGTGGCGGTCACGCTGGCTCTCGGTGCCAACGTCGATGATGCGCGCGAGCGGGCCCGCGATTCCGCGGCCGCGCTCACCGTCGAACTTCGTCCGGAGACTCCATGACCGAATCCGCCGCCGGCTATGCCGTCTACCTGTTCGAACAGGCCGTCGAGGCGCTGGGCGATGCGGTGCGCCCCTACCTCAAGGACGGCGCTTCCGGCCCGCACGTGTGCTGCCACGCGGTCGACACGGCCGGCGCGTTCGTCGAGATGAACCTGCGCTCGCGCACCGACGGCGGCGAGCCGGCCGAAATCGAGCTGATGGTGCCCGCGCAGATGGTGCGCATGATCGTGTCGATGCGCGTGGACGAAACGTTCGGCTTCACCGTGCGCGGCGACGAGTTGCGCACCACGCCGTTTCCCGTGGTCGGGCCGGATGCCCCGTCGCCCCGGGCGCCTTCCGCCGCCGTGCCGGCAACGACGGCGCAGGCGGGCGCGGGCGGGTCACCGGTGGCCGAAGACGACCGCCGCAGGCCGCCGGAAGGCTAGGGCGGACGGTTCGCGAGGGACGGGCGCACGCCATGGCGCTGCGCCGCCCATCGTTGTCATCCCCAACGCAGTGAGGTCAGTTGGCTGCCGCACGTCGCATGGGATCGCTCGCATTGCGCGACGTGACATCCATGTGCACTGTCGGAGCGTTTCGACAGGGCCGGGCGCGGACCTCGCCCGCGCTTCATCGCTATCGCGTATGTGCGCCTATCGCGCTTCCGTCGCCGATCACGTGCAACGTCGCCTCGGCTGACGCACGGTGCGTCGCATTCCCGTCGACTTCTCGTCACCCACCAGGCGAAAACCGCCCGTCAGCGCGGCGCGATGTCGATCCAGACGAGGTGGTGGTCGCTGGCCGCCGCGATCTCCGCACCCGGCTCGCCTGCGCGCGGCCAGAACACGCCGCCGCCACGCACCGGGAGATCGCGCGAGGGCAGGACGTAGTCCAGCCGCAGGGTGCCGGCGGCGGGGCCGAAGTCGCCCGTATGCGTGGCCGTGTCGCCGCGACGCGCGATGCCGCGCTGGCGGGCGCGCTCCGCGGCGCCTTCGCTGCGTGGCGTGGCCACCGCACCGACGCGCGGATGCGACAGCAGCTGCGCGATCGCGCCAGGCTCGCCCTCGCCATCGAAGGGATCGGCGTTGTAGTCGCCGAGGATCACGAACGACTCGCCCTCCGGCAGGCTGCCGACCCGGCCCTGGTCGTCGCGCAGCCACGGCCTGGCGCCGGGCGTCAGGTACTCGGCCCAGAGACGGATCTCGTCGAAATTGCGCAGGCCGTTGCGGTTCTCCGGGCCGTCGAACACCGGCGGCGTGGGATGCGCGGCCAGCACGTGGATGCGGCCCTGCGGCGTGCGCACCGGCACGTCCCAGTGCGACTTCGACGACAGCCGCAGCTGCGACCAGATCTCCTGCGGATACCAGGCGGCACCCGTCTTCGGATCGATCGGCGCGCGCGCGCCCGGCATCGTGCTCCAGCGCAGCAGCTGGAACGTGCGCACGTCGCGCGTGTCGATCGGATGGCGCGACAGGACGAGCATGCCGTACTGGCCCGGGTGCAGGCCGAAGCCCCAGGCGTCGTTGCCGCGCTCGCGCCCTTCGCCGCCGACCACGCCGTTGCGGTCAAGGTCCAGCCCGCTCGGCACGCCGGTATTGACCGGTGCGAGGTAGCGGTAGGCATAGCGCAACGGCTCGCCGCCGCCGGGCTGCGCGACTTCGAGGTAGCGGCGCTGGAACAGATCGGCCGCGCGGCCCGCGGCGTCGTAGTCGAACTCGTTGAGCAGCACGATGTCCGGACGCACGCGTTGCAGCACCGCGGCGATCTTCCGCGCAGGCTCGTCACCGGCTTCCAGCCGCGCGATCAGGCCGCCGCCGGCGTCGTCGTAGAGCGAGGTGTTGTAGGTGGCGACGCGCAGCGCCTGCACGCCGCCCGCCTCCACGTCGCGCGCCCAGGCATCGCGGTCGCCATGCACGCGCATGCGCACGCAGGCGGCGAGCAGGCCCGTCAGCAGCACCAGCAGGGCGAGGAGGAACAGGGTGCGGGTCATGGAGCCTCGGTGTCGAAAGGTGCCCAGCGACGGCCGTCGAAGGCCTCCAGCGGGCGGAAGCGGCGCTTGTAGTGCATCTTCGGATGGCCCTCGATCCAGTAGCCCAGATAGAGGTGCTCACGGCCCTCGGCGGCCGCCCATTCCAGTTGGCGCAGGATCGCGTACGTGCCCAGGCCGCGCGCGGCGTGGTCCGGGTCGTAGAAGGTGTACACGGCCGACAGCGCGTCGGCGGTGACGTCGGTAACTGCCACGGCCAGCAGTTCGCCGGTCGCGATCAGGCGGAATTCGAGGAATCGCGTGCGGCTCCAGCTGCCGACGAGGAACTGGTCGAACTCGGTGGCGCCGTGGTCGTCCATGCCGCCGCCGGGGTGGCGCGAGCCGAGGTAACGCCGGTACAGGGCGACGTGCTCGTCGCTGCGCTCGGCCGCGCAGACGCGCATTCGCACGTCCGAATTGCGGCGCAGGCACTTGCGCATGCTGCGATCCGGTGAGAACGCCGCCACCGGGATGCGCACGGCTGTGCACGCGCGACATGCGGCGCAGTGCGGGCGGTAGACGATGTCGCCGGAGCGGCGGAAACCCCAGCCCAGCGCGAGCGTGTACCAGTCGGACAGGCGCGGATCGCGCGGATCGAGCACGAGGTCGCGCGCCTGGCGCTCCGGCCAGTAGCCGCAGGGATGCGTGCCCGTGTGGAACAGGCGCAGGTCGGTATGGTCGAGGGCGGGCGTGGACCCCATGCGGCCAGCATACCGTCCGCTCCGGCTGGCCCCTGGCTGAACGCGCGGGCCGGTGCGTCAACGCCGGCGCGCCGCGGGCGTTCTCCCTGCATCGGCATGACGCCGGCATCCAGGAGCCTCTCCGTGAAGCAGTCCAAGATCCTCATCCTCGCCGCCGCGCTCGCCGTGGCCGCCGGTACCGCCCTCGCCGCCCCGCAGGCCGGTCCGCAGGCGCGCGCCAAGGTCGACGCCAATGCCGACGGCGTGATCACCCGGGCCGAAGCGGCCGCGCATCCGCGCCTGGCCCAGCGCTTCGACCAGCTCGACGCCAATCGCGACGGCCGCCTCGAGCGCAGCGAGCGCCCGCACCGTGGCAAGGGCCATGGCGACAAGGGCCGTCGCGGCGGTGGCCACCTCGATCGCCTCGTGAAGCTCGACGCCAATGGCGACGGGCGCATCGCCCGCACGGAGGTCGGCGATTCGCGCTTCGCCGAGCACTTCACCCGCCTCGACGCCAACCGCGACGGCTACCTCGTGCACAGCGAGATCCGCGCGGGCATGGAGCGCATGCGCGGCGAACGCATGCAGCAGCGCGAGCAGAAGGCCCGCGAGAAATTCGCCCAGGCCGACCGGAACCGCGACGGCCGCCTGTCGCGCGACGAGGCCGTGCAGGCCATGCCGCGCCTCGAGAAGGCGTTCGCGTTCCTCGACGAGAACCGCGACGGCTTCCTCAGCGCGCAGGAGATCCGCGCCGGCCGCGGCCGCCGCTGATCGCGTTCGCCTGAAGCCCGCGTCGCTCCGGCGGCGCGGGCTTTTTCGTGCGCGGCGTCAGCCGCCGGCCAGGCGCTTCAGGTCGGCCGGCGAATCGAATACGAGCGCAGGATGCTGCGCCTCGAGCGCCGCGCGCGTGGCATAGCCCCAGGCCACCGCGCCGAAATCCATGCCCGCGGCCCGCGCGGCTTCGGCGTCGGGGATCTGGTCGCCGACGTAGATCGCACGCGAGGCCGCCACGCCAGTGCGTCGCAGCACGCGCGCCAGCCGCCGCTGCTTGCCGAACATCGAGGCGCCGCATTCGAAGTGGCACATGCGGCGTGCATGCAGCTCGCCCAGCACGCGCTCGACGTTGTCGCGCGCGTTCGAGGTGACCAGCGCGAGCGACATGCCGCACGACTGCAGGTGAACGAGCGCATCGCCCACGCCGTCGAACAGGGTCACCGGCTCCGGGTACTCGCGCATCAGGCGCATGAAGCTGCGCAGCACGAAGGGCAACTTCCAGCGCGGCATGCCGAGGTGGCGCATCACCTCGCGCGGGCCGAGTTCGCGCATGCGCTCGACTTCGTGCGGACGGATCTCCGCGTAGCCGTGCCGCCGCGCGACCCGGTTCTGCACGGCCATGAAGAACGGGAAGGAGTCGGCGAGGGTGCCGTCGAGGTCGAATATCGCGAGGTCGTAGCGCGTGCCGGCATGCCTCGGCTTCGCGGACCCGATGCCCACGTCCACGCCGCGATCAGCTGGCGACATGCCGGATCGTGCGCACCACCTGCCAGCGCCCGTCCACGCGCCGCACTTCCAGCGTCTTGTAGCGGGCCAGCATGCGGTGGTGGTAGGCGCTGTATTCGACGGTGCCGGCGTCGGGCGCGGTGGGGCGGAAGTTGGTGACCTCGACGATCGTCGCCGGCTGCTTCGAGTGCGGGTGCACGCTGCCGGTGTCCTCGTCGGCGATGCGCTGGCAGTGCGAGGCCGGGACGATGGTGAGGCGATCGGGCGGGCGCAGCGCATCGCGCACGGCAGTCGGAGCGTCGGCGCCATCGACCGCGAGGCAGGCTACCGGCGTGGCGACGATGCCGGGCAGCTCCTTGGCCAGCACCGCCTGCGCGACCGGCACCAGCACCGGCGCTCGGGCGCCGAAGGGCGGTGCGGCCAGCTCCTGCACCACGGGCGCGGTGGCAGTGCGGAAAAAACCCATGGCCGCAACGACCACGATGCCGCCGATCAGCGCGAGCTTGATGCGGAAGGCGCGCTTCTGCGCCGGGGTCTTCGTGGGCGCGTCGTCGAACTCGGAGCGGAAGCCCGGACGCGCGCCATCGGGGCGCGTGGATTCGAGCAGGCCGTTGTCGCGCAGGATCTCGCGGGCGCGGGTGCGGTCGTCGGAGCGCACCACCCACACCGCGGGCCAGCTGGCCGTGCGTTCGCCCTGGCTGTAGCTCGCGGTGCTGCGGCGGTTGCCCTTGTACGAGCGGCCGTCGGTGATGCGCACCTCGATGCCGGCCTCGCGCAGCAGGTCCGCCACGCGTTCGGCGTTTTCCAGCCGCGCGCTGGAGAAGACCTGCCTCATCCGCCCACCATCGGCGGCTTGCCGGCGGACTCGCCGAGCACGCGGATCATGCCTTCCTGCGCGGTGCTGGCGACCAGCCGGCCCTCGCGGTCGTAGATCATCCCCCGCGCCAGGCCGCGTGCGCCCTGCGCGCTCGGGCTGTCGATGGAATAGAGCAGCCAGTCGTCGGCGCGGAACGGGCGGTGGAACCACAGGGCGTGGTCGAGCGAGGCCATCTGCACGTTGGGCTGGTAGTAGCTGATGCCGTGCGGGAAGGTCGCCGTGCCGAGCAGGTGGAAGTCCGATGCATAGGCCAGCAGCGCGCGGTGCAGCTCGGGCGCATCGCCCACCGGCTCGCTCAGGCGGAACCACACCTGCTGGTAGGGCGGGCGCTTGGGCGGCTTGAGTTCGTCGCGCGGATAGACGTGGCGGAACTCGAACGGGCCCTGGCGCGAAAGCCAGCGCTGCACTTTGGTGGGCAGCCTGCCCAGCACCTCGGCAGGCACCGCGTGCGCCGGCTCGATGTCCTCGGGCTTGGGCACCTCGGGCATGGAGATCTGGTGCTCGCTGCCGGACTCCTCGTGCTGGAACGAGGCGGCGAGGAAGAGGATCGGCTGGCCGTGCTGGATCGCGGTCACCCGGCGCACCGAGAAGCTGCCGCCGTCGCGGGTGCGGTCGACCATGTACAGCACCGGCGCGTCGATGTTGCCCGCGCGCAGGAAGTAGGCGTGCAGCGAATGCGCCGCGCGCTCGTCCTTCGCCGAGTCGATGGTGCACTGCGCGGCCGACAGCGCCTGGCCCAGCACCTGGCCGCCGAAGACGTACTTGGTGCCGATGTCGCGGCTCTGGCC
>CAZNRZ010000025.1:0-8974 GCA_964575535.1 uncultured Lysobacter sp.
GCGCCCCAGCGCATCGACCACACGAGCTTCTCCACTTCCTCGGCGATGCCCGACGACACCGCGCTGTTGCCGATGTTCGCGTTGACCTTGGTCAGGAAGTTGCGGCCGATGATCATCGGCTCGCTTTCCGGGTGGTTGATGTTGTTGGGGATGATCGCGCGGCCGCGGGCGACCTCGTCGCGCACGAACTCCGGGGTGATCAGCTTCTGGATCGCGGCGCCGAAGGGCTCGCCGGCGTGCTGGCGCAGCAGGTGCGCCTCGCGGATCGCCTCGATGCGCTGGTTCTCGCGGATCGCGATGAACTCCATCTCCGGGGTCACGATGCCCTTGCGGGCGTAGTGCATCTGGGTCACGTTCGCGCCGCTCACGGCGCGGCGCGGCAGCACGCGGTTGCCGAAGCGGATGTGCGCGAGCTTCGGATCGTGCTCGCGGGCGCGCCCGAACTCGGACGACAGGCCCGGCAGCACCTCGGTGTCGCCGCGCTCGGCGATCCAGCCCGCGCGCAGCGGCGCGAGGCCCTTTGCGAGGTCGATCGACGCGGTCTCGTCGGTGTAGGGGCCGGTGCAGTCGTAGACGGTGAACGGCGCGTTCTCCTCGCCGCCGAACAGCGTCGCGGTGCGCTGCAGTGCGATTTCGCGCATCGGCACGCGGATGTCGGGGCGCGAGCCGGTCACGTGGACCTTGCGCGAGCCCGGGATGGGGCGGACGACGTCGGCCGAGAGCTTTTCGGCCTGCTGGAGGAGTTCGGTGGCGACTGCGTTCATTGGGGGTCGTCCGCGGCTTGGGTTCGCCCGAAGGCGGTGGACGGGCCGCAGCGTGCGCATGCACGGCATCGACCCGCATTCCAAAGCGGCGGCGCACGGACGCACCGCGCCCGGCGAAGCTCCCTACGGCGGTCTCAACCGCATCAGGTTCCAAGGGACTCTCTCAACCGCGGCCGTGGCCGGCGGTACCCCCGCTTCGGGGCGCATTTGATCACGGACGCGCGCGGGCCGCGAGCGACCGCGTATTGCCCCTGCGTGCGTGCGGGGCTACGGTCGGCCCATGCACCGATTCCGCCCCCTTTTCGCGATCGCCGCGATCGCACTCCTCCCCGCCTGTGCGCCCGCTGTCCGGACTGCGCCCCCGACGCCGCAGGACGCCTTCTGGTCCCGCCTGCAGGCGCTGTGCGGCAAGGCGTACGCGGGGCGCGTCAGCGTCGACACACCGGCCGCCACCGGCGCGGATCCGTTCCGCAGCGGGCCGCTGCTCATGCACGTGCGCGAATGCACGCCCGACTCGATGCGCATTCCCTTCCACGTCGGCTCCGACCGCTCGCGCACCTGGGTGCTCACGCGCACGGCGGCAGGCCTGCGCCTCAAGCACGACCACCGCCACGAGGACGGCTCGGAAGACGCGCTCACGCAATATGGCGGCGACACCGCGGGCAGCGGTTCCGCGCGCCGGCAGGAATTCCCCGTCGACACGTTCTCCCGGGCGATGTTCACGGCGCAGGACCGGGCCGTCTCGAACACGAACACCTGGGCCATGGAAGTCGAGCCCGGCCGTGTCTTCGTCTACGAACTCGCCCGGCCGCAGCGGCTGTTCCGTGTCGAGTTCGACCTGACCCGCCCGGTGCCCGCGCCGCTCGCACCCTGGGGCGCGGGCGACTGAGCGTCAGGCCGCGCGCGTGCCCTCGGGCACCTTCACCTTGAACCAGGCCGCATAGAGCGCCGGCAGGAACAGCAGGGTGAGGACGGTGGCCACCGTCAGGCCGCCCATGATCGCCACCGCCATCGGCCCGAAGAACGCGCTGCGCGAGAGCGGGATCATCGCGAGGATCGCGGCGAGCGCGGTCAGCACGATGGGCCGGAAACGACGCACGGTGGCTTCGACGATCGCTTCCCAGGCCTCGCGGCCATCGGCGCGGTCCTGCTCGATCTGGTCCACCAGGATCACCGAATTGCGCATGATCATGCCGGCCAGCGCGATCGTGCCCAGCATCGCCACGAAACCGAAGGGCACGCGGAAGATCAGCAGGAACAGCGTCACGCCGATCAGGCCCAGCGGCGCGGTGAGCAGCACCATGATCGAGCGCGAGAAGCTGCGCAGCTGGATCATCAGCAGGGTGAACACCACCAGCAGGAACAGCGGCATGCCGGCCTTGATCGAGTTCTGCCCGCGCGCCGAATCCTCCACCGTGCCGCCGACGTCGATCGAATAGCCCGCCGGCAGCGCCGCCCGGATCTCGGCGAGGGTCGGATCGATCTGCGCGGTGACGGTGGGCGGCTGCGTGCCATCGAGGATGTCGGCGCGCACGGTCATCGTCGGGCGGCGGTCGCGATGCCAGACGATGCCGTCCTCGAAGCCGTAGTCGAGCGTGGCGACCTGCGTGATCGGCACGCTGCGTCCGCTCGCCGTGGGCACCATCAGGTTGCGCAGCGATTCGAGCTGCGTGCGTTCGCGCGTGGCGCCGCGCACCTGCATCTCGATCAGTTCGTTGCCCTCGCGATAGATGCCCACGGACGCGCCCGACAATGCACCCGAAAGCGCCTGCGCCAGCTGCGCCGAGGACACGCCGACGGCGCGCGCGCGGTCCTGGTCGATCTGCAGGCGCACCACCTTGCTGGGCTCGTCCCAGTCGAGGTTGACGTTGGCGGCGTGCGGGTTGGCCAGCACCTTCTCGCGCACCCGGTAGGCGATCTCGCGCACCTGCTCGATGTGCTCGCCGGAGACGCGGAACTGCACCGGATAGCCCACCGGCGGGCCGTTTTCCAGGCGCGTCACCCGCAGCTGCAGGTCGGGGAACTGCGGGAAGACCTCGTCGAGCAGCCACTGCCGGACAGCCTCGCGCCGCTCCACGCTCTCGGGCATCAGCACGAACTGCGCGAAGTTGGCGGCGGGCAGCTGCTGGTCCAGCGGCAGGTAGAAACGCGGCGAACCGGTGCCGACGTAGGCCACGTAATTGGTCAGATCCTTCCGGGTGGCGAGGATGCGTTCCATCTTCGCCGTCTGCGCCGCCGTCGCCCTGAGCGAGCTGCCTTCGGCGAGTTCCATGTCGACCATCAGTTCGGGCCGCGAGGAATCGGGGAAGAACTGCTGCGGCACGAAACGGAACAACAGCACCGAGGCGACGAAGACGCCCGCGGTGATCGCGATGACGGTCTTGCGCCGCTGCACGCACCACAGCACCCAGCGCCGGAACCGGCGGTAGAAGGCGGTCGAGTACGGATCGTGCGGCACGCCGTCCTGCGCCGCGGGCACGGGCGCGATGAGGTCGGCGAAGGCGGGATGCCGATCGGCCAGCCGCAGGCGCCAGGCCTGCCAGCGTGCGCGCAGCGAACCCGGCCTGGGCGCCGGCGCGTGCCCGCCCTCGGGCAGCAGGCGGTCGCCGAGATAGGGAATGAAGACGACAGCCGCGAGCCATGAAACGATCAGCGCGATCGTCACCACCTGGAACAGCGAGCGCGTGTACTCGCCCACGCTGGACTGCGCGGTGGCGATCGGCAGGAAGCCGGCCGCGGTGATCAGCGTGCCGGTGAGCATCGGGAACGCGGTCGACTCCCAGGCGAAGGCCGCGGCCTTCAGGCGCGAATATCCCTGCTCCATCTTGATCGCCATCATCTCGACGGCAATGATCGCGTCGTCCACCAGCAGGCCGAGCGCGAGCACCAGCGCGCCCAGCGAGATCTTGTGCAGGCCGACGCCGAAGTAGTCCATCGCGGCGAACGTCATCGCCAGCACGAGCGGGATCGACAGCGCGACCACCAGCCCGGTGCGCACGCCCAGCGAGAAGAAGCTCACCAGCAGCACGATGGCCACGGCCTCGGCGAGCACCTTCACGAACTCGCCGACCGAGGCCTTCACCGACGCCGGCTGGTCGGAGACCTTGCGCAGTTCCATGCCGGCGGGCAGCGTGTCCTGCAGCCGCGCGAACTCGGTCTCGAGCGTCCTGCCGAGCTTGAGGATGTCGCCGCCGTCGCGCATGGCCACGCCGATGCCGATCGCGTCCTCGCCCATGAAGCGCATGCGCGGGGCCGGCGGATCGGCGAAGCCGCGCACCACGTTGGCGACGTCGCCCAGGCGGAAGCTTCGATCGCCCACCCGCAACGGCAGCGCGCGGATCGCGTCGACGCTGTCGAAGCGCCCGCCCACCCGCAGCGCGACGCGGCTCGACGGTGTCTCGAAGAAGCCGGCCGGCGCGACCGCGTTCTGCGCGTTCAGTGCGTCGAACACCGCCTGCGCGGACACGCCGAGCGTGGCCAGGCGGGTGTTGTCGAGCTCGATCCAGACGCGCTCGTCCTGCACGCCGAACAGCTCGATCTTGCCGACGTCGGGCTGCTCCTGCAGCGCCAGCTGCACGCGCTCGGCATAGTCCTTGAGCACCGCGTAGTCGAAGCCCTCGCCGGTCAACGCGTAGATGTTGCCGAAGGTGTCGCCGAACTCGTCGTTGTAGAACGGGCCGATGACGTCGCGCGGCAGGCTGTGGCGGATGTCGCCGACCTTCTTGCGCACCTGGTACCAGAGCGCGGGCACGTCGTCCGAATGCATCGAGTCGCGCGCGATGAAGATCACCTGCGATTCGCCCGGGCGCGAGTACGAGCGGATCGCCTCGTAGCTGCCCGTCTCCATGAGTTTCTTCTCGATGCGCTCGGTCACCTGCGAGGCGACCTCGTCGGCGGTCGCGCCCGGCCACAGCGTGCGCACGACCATCACCTTGAAGGTGAACTTCGGATCCTCGCTGCGGCCGAGGCCGAGATAGGAGAGCGTGCCGGCGATCGCGAGCACCAGCATCGCGTAGACGACGAGGCTGCGATGGCGCAGCGCCCATTCGGAGAGGTTGAAACGCATCGGGTTCGCTCGCTGCGGCGGCCGCGTCGGCGGCGGCCGGGATTCGGGGCGGGATTCGGTCAGGGACGCACGGGGCGGTTGTCGCGGTCGACGGGCGCGACCTTCATGCCCTCGCGCAGCAGGTGCGTGCCGGCGGCGGCGACCCGGTCGCCCGCGGCCAGGCCGCCCAGCACCGGCACGGTCTCGGTGCCGAACGGCCCGAGGCGCACGGGCTGCAGGCGAAGCGTCGATGTCTTCGGATCGAGCACGAAGACCGCCGCGCCCTGCGGGCCGCGCTGGACGGCGGCCAACGGAACGGCCAGTGCGCCGGCGGTGCCGGCGTCGAGGTGGACGCGCGCGCTCTGGCCGAGTTCGACCGCCGCCGCGTCGCCGACCAGGCCCGCGCGCACCGCATAGGTGCGGGTCACCGGATCGGCCGCGGGGGCGACCTCGCGCACGCGCGCCGGCAGGCGGCTGCCCGGCACCGACACCAGCTCGACATGCACCTGCGCGCCCGGCCGGATCCCGCGTACTGCGCCCTCGGGCACGGCGAAGGCCACCTCGCGCCCGCCGTCGGCAGCCAGCTGGAACACCGGCTGCCCGGCGCCGACGACCTGCCCCGCCTCGGCCTGGCGCGTGGAGATCACGCCGTCGCGTGGCGCGCGTAGCTGCGTGTACGCGGCCTGGTTGCGGGCGACGACCAGGCTGGCGCGCGCCGCGTTCGCCTGCCCCTGCGCTGCGGCCGCGGCGGCGTTCTGGGCATCGACGGTCGACCGGCTCACCAGCTGCTCGCGGCCGAGCGCGGCCAGCCGCGCCTGGTCGGCGCGTGCGCGCTGCAGCTGCGCTTCGGCGGCGATCAGCTGCGCCTGCGCCGCGCCGGCCTGCGCCTGCAGGTCGCCCGGGTCGAGCACGGCCAGCAACTCACCGCGGCGCACGTGGTCGCCGACGTCGACGCGCCGCTCCACGAGATGCCCGCCGACCCGGAACGACAGCGCGCTTTCCTCGCGGGCGCGGATCTCGCCGGCATAGGCGTCGGCGACCGGCGCCGCGCTCACCGGGTGCACCACCATGACCGTGCGCGGCCGCTCCGGTTCGGCCTCCCGGGGGCCGCAGGCGGCGAGCAGGACAAGCAGGACCCCGGCGGCGACGGGGCGGAAGGGTCGGCTGCGCATGGTTTCTCAGGGGTAATTAATGAACCGGGCGGTACTGTAAAATTAACGAACGCGCCAGTCCACTATTTCCGATAAGCTCCCGACCGATGGCTTCCAACCGCTCCCGTCCCGCGTCCGCGGACGCTCCCGCGCCCGGCCCGGGCCGCCCCAAGGACCTCGGCAAGCGCGCCGCGATCCTGGCGGCCGCCAAGCGCCTGTTCGTCGCGCAGGGCTTCGAGGGCGTGAGCATGGACGCGATCGCCGCGGACGCCGGCGTGTCGAAACTCACCGTCTACAGCCACTTCGGCGACAAGGAAGCCCTGTTCGCCGAGGCCGTGAAATCGCACTGCGAGCGCGGCATGCCGGCCGCGCTGCTGGAGGAGCGCCCCGGCCAGCCGGTGCGCGAACGCCTCACCGAGCTCGCTACCGCCTTCTACGCGATGATTTCCGCGCCCGAGGCCGTGGCGGGCCATCGCATCCTGTGCAGCCCGCAGGTGGTCGACACGCCGCTGCCACAGCTGTTCTGGGAAGCCGGGCCGCGGCGCGTGCAGGACGGCGTACGCGCGCTGCTCGACGCGCGCGTGGCCGCGGGCGACCTCGACATCCCCGATACCGCCGTCGCCGCCTCGCAGCTGCTCACACTGCTCAAGGGCGAGCCGCATGCGCGCCTGGTCTTCGGTTGCGGATGCGGCGATCCAGACGTCACGCCCGAAGCGCACATCACCGCGAGCATCGACATGTTCCTGCGCGCCTACGGACCGCGCAGGTGAGGCCGCATGTCAACGCGTCGCCCATGCCCGCGTTTCCCGCATCGGCGCCGGTGACTTCGCTCACGGTTACTTCCGGCACTCGGTAGGTTTTCACGCCGGCGGCGATCCTTTCCCCACGCGAACGCCCGCGACCCGCCCGGCCCTGCAGCGCACGGCCCGGTAGAATCGCGGCTTTCCTCCGATCCTTTTCCGACGATGACGCACGATCACGCCCACGCCCGCGAACTCATGGTCGAACAGCAGGTCCGCCCCTGGGACGTGCTCGATCCGCGCGTCCTCGACGTGCTCGTCGACATGCCGCGCGAGCGCTTCGCGCCGCCGGCGTACGAGGGCGTGGCCTATGCCGATGTCGAGCTGCCGCTGGGCCATGGCGAGGTCATGCTCAAGCCGGTGATCGCCGGACGCGCGCTGCAGGCGCTGCTGCCCGTCGAAGGCGACGACGTGCTCGAGATCGGCACCGGCAGCGGCTACGTCACCGCCTGCCTCGCGCGCATGGCGCGCCAGGTGCTCAGCCTCGATCGCCACGCCGACTTCATCGAGGCCGCGCGCGCGCGCCTCGCCGCTCTCGGCATGGCCAACGTGCGTTTCGAGGCGATGGACGCGCTCGCCTGGCAGACCGATCGCCAGTTCGACGTGATCTGCGTCAACGGCGCGGTCGACACCATCCCGCCGCAGTTCGTCGCCATGCTCAGGCCGGGTGGCCGCATGTTCATCGTGCGCGGGCGCTCGCCGGCCATGGAAGCCGTGCTGGTGCGCAACGAAGGCGGCACGCCGCGCATCGAATCGCTGTTCGAAACCGATATCCCCTACCTCGCCGGCGCCGCGCCGGTGCCTGCCTTCCACCTGTAACGCGGCTCCCCCGCACGGCTCACCGCCGCCACGAACGGCCTCCAGGACCGACCAGATGATCCGCCGACCGCTCGCCCTCGCCCTCCTCGCTCTCCTGCCCGCCGTCGCGCCGGCCGCCGACCTGCTGCAGGTCTACGAACTCGCGCGCGAGGGTGACCCGCAGTTCTCCGCCGCCGAAGGCGGTGCCCGCGCCACCCGCGAGGGCGCCGCGCAGGCGCGCGCGGCGATGCTGCCGCAGATCAGCGGCGATGCGAGCGCACGCCGTTCGCGCAGCGAGGGCCCGTCGCAGACGCAGATCCCGATCCTCGACCCGGTGACGCAGGAGCCGATCGGCGCGACCACGATCTCGGGCGACACCGAAACCGAGTCCACCTCGGTCTCCGCCGGCGTCAGCGCGCAGCAGATGATCTACGACCGCTCGCGCTTCACCACGCTGCGCAGCCAGCAGGCGCTCGGGCGTGCCGCCGACTTCCAGGTCGAGGCGGCGGGCGACAACCTCATCACCCGCACGTCGGCGGCCTACTTCAACGTGCTCGTCGCGCTGGAAACGCTGGAAGCGGCGAAGGCCGCGGAGGAAGCGCTGCGCAGGCAGTTCGACTTCGCCTCCAAGCGCCTGGAGGTCGGCCTCGCGCCGATCACCGACGTGCACGAGGCGCGCGCGCAGTACGACAACGCACGCGCGAACACCATCCTGGCGCGCAACGCGGTGGAAGACGCCTACCAGGCGCTTGCCGAGATCACCGGTACGCCGGTGGCGAACCTGAAGGCGCTGCCGGAGAACTTCCAGCCCGCGCTGCCCGAAGTGCGCGACGCCGAAGGCTGGGTGGCCACGGCGATCGAGAACAATCCCGCGCTGCGCGCGCAGCACGAGCGCCTGGAGTCGGCCGAAGCGAACGTCGAAACCGCGCGCTCGGCCTACTGGCCCACGCTCTACGCGAGCGGCGGCTATGACTTCAGCAAGACCACCGGCGAGCGTGTCTCGACGTTCCCCGGCCGCCCTGCATCGATCAACGACATCGACGGCCAGAGCCGCGGCCCGGTGATCGGCATCACCCTGTCGGTGCCGATCTTCAACAGCGGGCTCACGCAGTCGCGCGTGCGCCAGGCGATCGCGCAGCGCGACGTCTCGGCCGACGAACTCGAGCAGCAGCGCCGCGCGCTGGTGCGCAATACGCGCAATGCCTACCAGACGCTGGTGGCGGGCATCAGCGAGGTCGAGGCGCGCCGCCTCGCGCTGGTCTCCGCACGCGCGGCCTACGATGCGTCGCAGGTCGGCCTGGAAGTCGGCACGCGCACGGTGCTGGACGTGCTCAACAACCAGCAGAACCTGTTCAACGCGCAGCGCGCCTTCGCGCAGGCGCGTTACAACTTCCTGCAGAACCGCCTGATCCTCGA
>CAZNRZ010000025.1:9074-21136 GCA_964575535.1 uncultured Lysobacter sp.
TCCAGCGCGCCGCGCCCGGATTCGACCAGCGCATGGCCCGCTTCGGCCATCGCCTCGCGCCGCGCGGGATCGGCGAGCAGCGCCTCGACCGCGTCGCCCACCGCCGCCGCGTCCGCGCCGATCAGCAGCGCACCCGCCTGCGCAAGCCGCTGCGAGATCTCCGCGAAGTTGTGCAGGTGCGGCCCGGTGACGACGGGCGTGCGCGTGGCCGCCGGCTCGAGCAGGTTGTGCCCGCCGATGGCCTGCAGGCTGCCGCCGACGAACGCGACATCGGCGCAGGCGTAGAACCACGGCAGCTCGCCCAGCGTGTCGACGACGAACACGTCGGTCGCGGCGTCGGGCCAGCGATCCTCCGAGCGTCGCGCCGTCCGCAGCCCAGCCGTCGCGGCCTGCTCGGCGACCGCGCGGAAGCGTTCCGGATGACGCGGCGCCCAGAACAGCAGCAGGTCGGGCCAGCGCTCGCGCAGGTGCCGATGGATGCGCAGCGCCGCGGCTTCCTCGTCGGGATGCGTGCTCGCGGCGATCCACGCCGGCCGGCCGGCGCGACGCGCGCGGCATTCGGCGGCGACCTGCTGCAGCGTATCGGGCACCCGCGTGTCGTACTTGAGGTTGCCGGTTTCGATCACCCGATCGGCCGGCGCGCCCAGCGTCACGAAGCGCCGCGCATCCGCATGCGACTGCGCGCCCACGGCGCGCACCGTCGCGAGCGCGCGACGCACGATCGGCGCGAGCACCTGGTAGCCGCGCAGCGATCGCGCCGAGAGCCGCGCATTGAGCACGTACAGCGGCACGCCGGCGTCGCGGCAGCCGAACAGCAGGTTCGGCCACAGCTCGGTCTCCATCACCAGCGCGGCATGCGGCCTGAAATGCGCGATGAAGCGGCGCACCGCGCCCGGCAGGTCATAGGGCAGGTAGACGTGCTCGACGCGCTCGCCCCAGAGCGCCTGCACGCGCGCCGAGCCGGTCGGCGTGATCGTGGTGACGAGCAGGCGCAGGTCGGGCCGGCGCTTGAGCAGCGCGTCGACCAGCGGCACCGCGGCATTCACTTCGCCGACGGACACCGCATGCAGCCACAGCACGCGTTGCGCGCGCGATGGGCCGAAGCCCGCATAGCGCTCGCTCCAGCGCTCGAAGTAGGCCGGCTGGCGGAAGCCGCGCCAGATCAGGTGGTAGACCGTGACGGGCGTGAGCACGTACAGCACCGCGGAATACACGGCGCGCAGCAGGCGCTCGGCGAGGTCGGGGCGCGCGGATGCGGACATCAGTACGGCGGTGCCATGCCTTCGGGCCGGCGCTTGAAGCGCCGATGGATCCACAGGTACTGCGTCGGTGCCTCGCGCACCATGGCCTCGATCGCGGCATTGACGCGCGCGCTGTCGACGGCCGCATCGTCCGACGGGAAATCGGCCAGCGGCTCGCCGATGCGCAGCACGTAGCGCGCGCCCTCGCGGCGATGGAAGAACGGCACCACCGCGCAGCCGGTGAGGCGCGCGAACTGGTGCGTGGCGGTGATGGTGGCCGCGGGCACGCCGAAGAACGGCGCGAACACGGTGTCCTTGCCGCGCATGTCCTGGTCCGGCGCGTACCAGAGGATGCCGCCCTGCTTGAGGTGGCGCATGGCCGGGCGGATCTCGTCGTTGGTGAACATTGCCGCGGCGTAGCGCAGGCGCCCGCGCTTGACCGCCCACTCCATCACCGGATCGCGGTAACGGCGGTACATGCCGGCCAGCGGCGCGTGGTCGCAGAGCAGGCGGCCGCACATCTCCAGCGTCATGAAATGGCCGGAGACCATCAGCACGCCGCGGCCGTCGGCACGCGCATCGTGCAGCCGTTCGAGGTTCTCGATGACGACCTCGCGCCGCATGGTCGCGACATCGCCCCACCAGGCGCGCGCGAATTCGAACAGGCCGATGCCGAAGTCGCGGAAGCTCGCGCGCAGCAGGTCCTCGCGCGCGGCCTCGTCGAGTTCGGGAAAGCACAGGCGCAGGTTCACCCGCGCCGCATGCCGCCGGCTGCCGGCGAGCGCATGGGCAAGCGCGCCGATCGCGCGCCCCAGCAGGCGCTGCAGCGCCCAGGGCAGGCGGCCCATCGCCACCAGCAGGCCGACCGCGCACCACATGGGCAAGTCGCGCAGCCCGCGGGGCGGCGTGCCGGCAGACGTCGGCGTGGCGGCGCCTTCGCTCATCGCGGCGCGGGCTCCGACGACGCCGCCGGTGCGCGGTCGTGCGCGAGCAGGCTGCCCGCATAGAGCGCGCACAGCATCAGCGTGAGCCCACCCCAGAACGTCGAATAGAACGCGAGGTGGGTGTTGAACGGGAACACGGTGACGAGCAGCGCGAGCGCGGCCGGACGCGCCTGCATGCGC
The DNA here is from genome assembly GCA_964575535.1 of uncultured Lysobacter sp. Classification (GTDB taxonomy): domain Bacteria; phylum Pseudomonadota; class Gammaproteobacteria; order Xanthomonadales; family Xanthomonadaceae; genus Cognatilysobacter. The sequence goes on from CAZNRZ010000025.1 coordinate 11,440, forward strand.
GAGCGCGGGTCGGCATAGCGCCAAGCGCGCCAGGCGAGCGCCGCGCCGGCCAGCCACAGCAGCAGGCCGATGCCGCCCGTCTCGCTGGCCACTTCGAGCACCAGCTGGTGCGCGTGCAGCGCCGGGCCCTCGCCCCATTCGGCCTGTTCGCCGGCCCGCGGATCGCAGGCCGGGAAGGCCTCGCGGAAGCCCCGCGCGCCGACGCCGTTGACCGGGTGCTCGCGCGCCATGCACGCCGCCGCCGACCAGATGCGGCTGCGCCCCGATAGCGCGGTATCGACGCCCTCCTCGCTCGCGGTCAGCGCCTGCGTGGTGCGTTCGACGCGCTCGCGCACCTGGGGCACGGTGAAGGTGAGTACCGCCAGCGCCAGCGCGCCGAAGGCGAAGACGCCGGCCAGACGCTTCCATCCCAGCAGGCGCCAGCCGGAGAGCAGCAGCACCAGCCCGTAGGTGATCCACGAGGCGCGCGAACCGGCGAGCACGATGACCAGGCCGATGCCGCCTGCGACCAGCAGCCAGCCGGCACCGCGAAACCGGCGAGCCGCCGCATGCAGCGCGAAGGGCGACAGGCTGGCCAGTACCTGCCCCAGCTTGGGATTGCAGTCGCTGAAGACGCCGGTGAGACGGCCGAAGGCATGCGCCTCGTCGGCCGCGCACAGCGGCTTCCCGGTGAGCCCCTGCTTGAGCGAATCGAGGGCGGCCTGCAGCGGGCTGGTGCCGCTCGCCGCCTGCAGCAGTGCGTCGGCACACCAGACCGCCGCGATGATCGCCAGGCCATTGAAGGTGCGGCTGCGCGCGTCGGCGTTGGCGACCGCGGCCGCGGCCAGCCACAGGAACGGCAGGTAGCGCAGGTCGGCGGCGGCCTCGCGCAGCGCGCGCGATACGTCCACCGCATCCAGCGCCGACACCAGCTCCGGCAGCCAGTACGCGGCGAACAGCACGCTCGTCAGCGCCCAGGCCTCGCGGCTGAGCAGCTGCGTGCCGCGCGCGAAGCGGGCGCGCACCAGCAGCACGATGGCGGCCAGCGCCCCCAGCGTCATCACGCCCTCGGCCACGCCCTTGGTCGGCCACAGCGCGACATACGCGAGCACCCAGGCGGGCGCCCAGCGCCAGCCGCGGGTCACGGGATCAGTCGCGGACGAGTTCTGCGTAGACGGCAAGCGTGGCCTCCTGCATGGCCTGCAAGGTCTGCGGGATGGTAGCGGGCGGCTGCGCAGGCCGTGCGAGCAGCGCGCGGGCGCGCGCGTGCAGCGCGTCGATATCGAAGGGCGGCGCGGCCCCGTCCGGCTGCAGCTGCGCGAGCAGTTCGCCTACGCCGCCATGCGCCCAGCCGAGCACCGGGCGACCCACGGACAGCGCCTCGACCACCGTGCGCCCGAAGGCCTCCGGCTTGCGCGACAGCTGCAGCACGAGGTCGCTGGCGGCGTAGGCGCGCGCGATGGCGTCGGTGGGCGGCGTGAACGCGACGGCGCCGCCGATGCCCAGCGCCGCCGCCTCGCGTTCGAGTTCTTCGATGTAACCCTCGCGCCCGGCCCCGCGCGCACCGGGCAGCCACAGGCGCGCATCGAGGCCGTCGCTGCGAAGCCGTGCTGTTAGCGCCAGCGCGTCGGCATGGCCCTTCAGCCGCGTGCCGCGGCCGGGCAGCAGCAGCAGCGGCCCGTGGCCTTCGAGCACCGGATGCTGTGCGGCGGCCCAGGCACGCGCGTCCGCGTCGGGATGGATGCGGTGCGGGAACGCTGCCGCGTCGATGCCGCGCGGAATCACGCGCAGCGTCGACGCGTCGGTCGCCGGATAGTGCTGCAGCACGTAACCGCGCACCGTTTCGGACACGCAGATCACGCGCTCGCCCCGTGTCATCACCGCGCTGTAGCGCGACGGCGAGTTCAGCCCGTGCACGGTGGTGACGAATCGCGGCCGCCGCCCCGCATCGAGCCCGCGCAACGCGAACAGGCCGACCCAGGCGGGCAGCCGGGAACGCGCATGCACGATGTCGACGCCTTCGCGCCGCAGCAGCGCGCGCAGCGGTCGTACCGTGGCGAGCGTGCGGAGCGACTTCGCGCCGATGTCGAGCATGACGTGCTCGGCGCCCATCGCCTCCAACCGCGGCACCAGCCGGCCGCCGTTCGACACGACGATGGCGCGATGACCCGCGTCGACCAGCGCCTGCGCGATCTCGAGCGTGGAGCGCTCCACCCCGCCCGATTCGAGCGCGGGCAGCAGCTGGACGACGGTCAGCCGGCGCATCGGCTCAGCGCCGCGCACCGGCCGCGTCGCCGCGATGCCTGTGCCTCATTCCTCGAGGACGAAGTGCGCGCCGCAGTACGGGCATTGCACCTCGCGCTCGGCCTCGATGGGCAGGTAGACGCGCGGATGCGAGTTCCACAGCGCCATGCCCGGCAGCGGGCAGCTCAGCGGCAGGTCCGCGCGGCCGACGACGTAGCGCTGCCGTGCATTCGCCGGCTCGGCGTTCTGCGGGGAGGCGGAGTGGTCGGGAGCGGTCATGGCGACGGAAGCGGGACGGCGGGCGCGCAGTCTACCAGCGGGCGTGCACGGGGCTGGCGGGGCGAGGGGTCGGGCGCATGGCGCGGGACGCGTCATGTCCGGTGCTCCGCGCGCACCGCCGCCGCGTCAATCCCGCGGCAGATCGAACAGCAGCAGCCAGGCGCCGTCCGCGCCTGCGGTCAGCTCCAGTGCACCACCCTCGTCGACGAACCCCAGCGCGTCGCCCGCCTCGAGTGCCAGCGGCGCGGACACGCTGCCGCGCACCACCTGCAGCCAGTAGCGGCGCGATGCATCGAGCTCGCGCGTGACCGTCGCGCCTGCCGACGCATGCACCTGCTGCAGCCGCGCGTCCTGGCGGATCGCGAGGCTGCCGTCGGCGCCATCGGGCGAGACCAGCGCCACCCATCCGCCCGCGTCGTCGCCGGGCTGCGGCGCGCGCTGCGCGTAGCGCGGCGGCGTGTTGACGCGATCGGGCTGGATCCAGATCTGCAGGAAATGCACCGGATCCGCCTGCGAGCCGTTGTACTCGCTGTGCTGCACGCCCACGCCGGCGCTCATGTACTGCAGCTCTCCCGGGCCGACGGTGCCGCCCCCGCCGCTGCTGTCGCGGTGCGCGAGCGCGCCGTCGATCACCAGGCTGATGATCTCCATGTTCGCGTGGCCATGCGGCGCGAACCCGCCGCCGCCGGCCACGCGGTCCTCGTTGATCACCCGCAGCGGGCCGAAGCCCATCCACTGCGGGTCGTAGAACTGGCCGAAGGAGAACGTGTGGCGGCTGTCGAGCCAGCCGCCGTGGCGGGCGTGGCCGCGCGCGGCCGACGGGCGCTCGACGATCATCGCCTTACTTCGTCTTCGGCGGCAGGCTGGCCTTGGCGCGCGGCGCCACCGAGGCCTCGGTGGTGATGCGGATGCGCACCTCGTCGCCCACGGCCGGCAACGCGTAGCCCAGGCCGAATTCGCTGCGCTTGAGCGTCGTAGTCGCGTCGAAGCCGATGGTCGGCGCCTTGGTCATCGGGTGCTCGCCGACCTTGTTGAGGGTGACGTCGAGCACCGTCGGCTTGCTGACGCCGCGCAAGGTGAGATCGCCGGTCACGCGCAACCTGTTCTCGCCAGCGGCTTCCACTTTCGTGCTCTTGAAGGTGATGTCGGGGAACCTGGCGACGTCGAACAGATCCGCGCTGCGCAGGTGCTCGTCGAACTTCGCCACGTGCGAGTTCATGCCCGACAGCGGGATGGTCACCTCGACCTTCGACGCGCCGACGTTCTGCGGGTCATAGGTGATCGTGCCGTCGACCTGGCCGAAGTGCGCCGTCGGATTGGAGAAGCCCAGGTGGCTCCAGCTGGCGATGACATCGGTATGCGACGGGTCGATCCGGTACGTAACGGGCGCCGCGAAAGCGGCCGTGGATGCGGTGGCGAGGGCGGCGGTGAGGACGATGCGCTTGAACATGGTCGATTCCTTGCGTGCGTTCAGAGGATGCGGGCGGCTTCGTCGAAGGGCAGCCGCGGCGAACGGGCGAAGATGTGGGCGGCATCGCCCTGCCCGAGATTAACGAGGAAGTTCGAGCGGATGCGCGTGCCGGCGAAAAACTCGGCATCCACCTTCGCGTTGTCGAAGCCCGACATCGGGCCGGTATCCAGCCCCAGCGCGCGGGCGGCGAGGATCAGGTACCCACCCTGCAGCGTGCCGTTGCGCAGCGCGACGGTTTCGAGCGCATCGTCCGGCAGCGTGTCGAACCAGCTCTTCGCGTCGGTATGCGGGAACAGATAGGGCAGCTTCTCGAAGAAGGCGAGATCGTGGCCGACGATGACGGTGACCGGCGCGGCCATCGTCTTCTCGAGGTTGCCCTCGCTGAGCGCCGGCTGCAGCCGCTTCTTGGCCTCGGCCGACTTCACGAACACGAAGCGCGCGGGCGACATGTTGGCCGAGGTGGGGCCCATCTTCACCAGCTCGTAGAGGGCGTGCAGCGTGTCGTCACCCACCTCGCCGGTGAGGCGGTTGTGCGTGCGCGCGGTGCGGAAGAGCTGGTCGAGTGCGTCCTGCGGCAGCGGCTGCGCCATCGCGGTCTCCGTCAAATACGTGGGAGGCGCAGTGTAGAGTCTGCCCCCGCAAGGGCGCCGTCGCCGCCCGGAACGGATCGATCCGACGCGTGCAACGCTCCCCGCCCCGCCAGAGCTGGGTCCTGACGGATGGCCACGCCGGCAACCTGCGTCAGGCGCGGGCGTTGGCCGATGCGTTGCGGTTGCCGACGCAGGCCTCCACGCTGGCCGCGCGCGCGCCGTGGAAGTGGGCCGCGCCGCGCCGGCTGCCGGGCAGCGATGCCGCGTTCGGCAGCGTTCTCGACGGAATAGACGGGCGGGAGCCCGCCACCACGCTGGCGATCGGTTGCGGGCGACAGGCTGCACTGGCGACGCGCCTGCTGTGCGAACGCGGCATGCGCTCGGTGCAGATCCTCGATCCGCGCATCGATCCGCGGCACTGGGACATGGTGATCGTCCCCGAGCACGACCGCCTGCGCGGCGCCAACGTGCTGACGCTGCTGGGCAGCCTCAATCCCGTGGGCGATGCATGGCTGGGCGCGGCGCGCGCGGCGTTCGCCGATCTGGGGCGCCTGCCGCAGCCGCGTACCACGCTCCTCGTCGGCGGCCCGACCGACCACGTCCGCATCGGCCTGCGCGAGTTCGAACGCTGGCTGCGCGACATCCGCCACGCCGTCGAACGCGATGGCGGCAGCCTGCTGGCCACCACTTCGCGGCGCACGCCGGCGGCCTTCGTCGATGCCATGCGCCGGCACTTCGCCGGCCTGCCCGGGCTGGTGTGGACGGGCTCGGTCGACGGGCGCAATCCGTACGCGGCGCTGCTGGGCTGGGCCGATCGCATCGTCTGCAGCGCGGACTCGGTGAACATGCTCTCGGAAGCCTCGGCAACGCCGGTGCCGGTGCACGTGGCCGGGCTGTCACGCGTGCGCGGCCGGCCCGCGCGCTTCGTGCACGCACTGCGCGAGCGCGGCCGCGTCCGCGCGTTCGACGCGACGCTCGCGCCGTTCGAGGCCACGCCGCTGCGCGAGACCGCGCGCATCGCACAGCAGGTGCGCGAGCGCCTGCTCGACGTCTAGGCGGGCCGGCTGCAACGTCCACGTCGCGTTTCGTTCCACACGACTCCCGGCGCGACGGCGGCGCGGAGCCGCCCGTCATGCAAGACGCGCAACCGCTTGAGCCGTGTCGGCCGCGCCGGCCCCACCGGCCCCGTCATCCGGGCGAAGCGTGGGATCACACGCGGCTGCGTACCACCGTCCAGCGCCGATGAGGCCCGGACACCCGCGTTCGCACTAGCCCTGCAACGCAAGCCCCGCAGCCCGCGCGCAGCGGCGCACCGCCTCACGTGCGGCGTCGATCCCGTCCGAATACGCCACCCGGCGCGTGCGGCGATCCAGCGTGCAGTCGAGCCCGCGCGCGAGGAACAGGGCATGCGCCTCGATCGCCGCATCCAGCGTCGCGGCATCGATCAGCCCCAAGCCGCGTACGACGTGCAGCAACTCGCGCGTATTGCGTGCCTCCAGCAGCGCCGGCCGTTCCGCCGCGTGTACGAGCACCAGCGCCTGCAGCACGAATTCCAGGTCGACCAGGCCGCCCTCGCCCTGCTTGAGGTCGAAGAGTGCGGCGTCGCTGCGGTCGAGTTCGCCACGCATGCGCATCCGCATCGCCAGCACGTCGTCGATCACGCGCGTGCTCTCCCGACGCATCCCGAGCGTTTCGCGGCGCGCGTGCTCGAACGCAGCGCAGAGCGAGGCGTCGCCGCCGATGCAGCGCGCGCGCACCAGCGCCTGGTGCTCCCACGTCCAGGCGCGCTCGCGCTGGTAGGCGACGAAGCTCGCCAGGCTGGACACCAGCAGGCCCTTGGCACCGTCGGGCCGCAGGCGCACATCCACGTCGTAGAGGCGCCCGGCACCGGTGGGCACGCCGAGCAGTGCGACCACCTTCTGCGCGAGCCTCGCGAACCAGCGCTGCGCATCCAGCGCACGCGCCCCGTCGGACTCGGCGTCAGGCAGCGCGTCGTAGAGGAAGACGAGGTCGAGGTCGGAGCCGAAGCCCAGCTCCTCGCCGCCGAGGCTGCCGTAGCCGAGCACCGCGAAGCGCGCGCCGGGCACTTCGCCATGCGCGGCGCAGACCTCGCGGCGCGCGAGTTCCACCACCTGCGCGACCACCGCGTCCGCCAGCCAGGCCAGCTGCCGCGCGCTGTCGTCGGCGCCCTGGCGGCGGTCGCGCACAGCCATGGCGATACGGAAGCTCAGCGCCTGCCGCATCTCGTTGAGCGCGCGCAGCGCGAGCTCGGTGTCGTCGATGCCGGCCATCGACGCGCCTATCGCGTCCGACAGCCCGTCGCGCTGCGGCAGCGGGCCGGCGACGCGCGCATCCAGCAGCTCGTCGAGCAGTAGCGGATAGGCCGCCAGACGCTCGGCGAGCAGCGCGCTGTGCGCCACCACGTCGACGAGCCGGGCGAGCGCGGCGGGCTGCTCGTCGAGCAGTGCGAGGTAGGCGCTGCGCCGCAGGATGTTGCCGACCAGCGCGAGCAGGCGGCGCATCGCCAGCATCGGCTCGCGCGAGCGCGCGGCGCCCTGCAGCAGCGCGGGCATCACCCGGTCGAGGCGTGGACGCGCGGCATCGGACAGGCCGCGCACCGCCGGCGCGCGCGCGAAATCGCGCAGCAGCGCGTCGGCCTGCGTGGCGTCGTCGAAGCCCGCGGAGGCGAGCACGGCGGCATCGCCCGCGTCCGGCAGCGCGTGCCAGTAGGCGGCCAGCGCGTCCGGCGGGGCGCTGCGCTCGCGCGCGGCGAGCAGCGCGGAGAATTCGGCGCCGACGCGTTCACGCGTCGCGTCGAGGTCGGCGACGAAAGCGGGCCAGCCATCGAACCCCAAGCCGGTCGCGATGCGATGCCGCGCAACCGGATCCTCGGGCAGCGCATGCGTCTGAGCATCGCCCAGCATCTGCAGCCGGTTCTCGACGCGGCGCAGCAGGCGGTAGGCGCAGGCGAGCGCATCCGCCGTCGTCGGCTCGACGTGGCCCGCTGTCGCGAGCGCGGCCAGCGCCGGCAGCAGGCGGCGCTCGCGCAGCGTGGGCTCGCGGCCGGCGCGGATCAGCTGCAGCGCCTGCACGAGGAACTCGACCTCGCGGATGCCACCGGGGCCGCGCTTGATGTCGTCGGCGAGTTCGCGCCGCGCGACTTCCGCGGCGATCGACGCCTTCATCGCGCGCAGGCCGTCGAGCGCGCCGAAGTCGAGATAGCGGCGGTAGACGAAGGGCCGCAGCGTTTCGAGGAAGCCCTCGCCGGCCGCGATGTCGCCCGCTACCGGCCGCGCCTTCTGCCAGGCATAGCGCTCCCAGTCGCGGCCCTCGCGCTGGAAATACTGCTCCAGTGCCGCGAACGACCAGACCAGCCGCCCGGCGCTGCCAAAGGGGCGCAGGCGCAGGTCGACGCGGTGGCAGAAGCCGTCGGCGGTGACCTCGTCGAGCAGCTTGGCCAGCTGCTGGCCGAGGCGGGTGAAGTACGTCTCCGCATCCAGCGCGCGCGCGCCGTCGGACTCGCCGCTGCGTTCGTAGGCGTAGACCAGGTCGACGTCCGAACTGAAATTGAGTTCGCCACCGCCGAGCTTGCCGAGGCCGAACACGACCAGGCGCTGCACCCGGCCGTCCGCGTCGACGACCTCGCCATGGCGCGCGCGGAACTGCGATTCGAGTGCGTCCAGCGCGAGTGCGAGGCAATCTTCGGCGAGGCGCGTGGCGCCGGCGAGCGTGGCGTCGACGTCGTCGAGCCCGTGCACGTCCCGCCAGACCAGCCGGGTCGAGGCCGCGCTGCGATAGCGCCGCAGCGCGCCCGGCCAGGCGCTGGGGTCTGCGGGATCGAGCACGGGCGGCGGGATCCCAGCGGCGCCCGCATCCGCCAGCAGGCTGACCAGCAGCGGGCGGTCGCGAAGCAGCGTCGCGATGGCGAAGTCGCTGACGCGCGCCACGGCCGCGACTCGATCGAGCTCCGCGCCGGTCAGCGGCTGGAGCCGGACGAGGGCGCGCCGCACATGGGCATCGACCGCATCCGCGGCGTCGTTCGGGGCGGTCATGCGGGAATTCTGGCATGCACCCCGGCAGCCGGAGCCGGGGCAATAAAAAGCCCGCTGCCGTTGCCGGTAGCGGGCCTTGCTCCCTCCCCCACGTCGGGTGCACGCCTATCGTTAAAGAGACGTGATGGGGATTGCACGCTGCGGCGCAGCAAAATGCGGGATACATCCGTTCGGCTGCCTGAATCCGCGTATCGGGTCACACGATGCGGGTCCGGGACGACAACCGTCCTTTTCGCTTGGCATCCCGAGCGCAGCGAGGGATCCACTCCATCGGACACACCGCGCGGGATCCGCGCGATGCCCGGGACGACAGCCTCTGTCCACCGGGGCCGCCGAAAAAGAAAGGCCCCGCCGGAGCGGGGCCTTTCGATACTGCAGCAGCAGACGGGTTACGCAGCGCGGCGGCGCGTTGGGACTTCGCCGTTCGCGCATTCCGTCCCGGCGCGGTGCGGCTTAGAAATCCATGCCGCCCATGCCGCCCATGCCGCCACCGCCGCCGCCCATGGCCGGCTCGTCCTTCTTCGGCAGCTCACCGACCATCGCCTCGGTCGTGATCATCAGGCCGGCGATCGACGCTGCGTTCTGCAGCGCGGTGCGCGTGACCTTGGTCGGATCCAGGATGCCGGCTTCCAGCATGTCGACATACTCGCCCGTGGCGGCGTTGTAGCCGTACGAACCGTTGCCTTCCTTCACCTTGTTGACGATGACCGACGGCTCTTCGCCGGCGTTGGTCACGATCTCGCGCAGCGGCGCTTCCATCGCGCGCAGGGCGATCTGGATGCCGTGGTTCTGGTCCTCGTTGATGCCGGTGAGGCCTTCGATCGCCGCACGCGCGCGCAGCAGTGCCACGCCGCCGCCCGGGACGATGCCTTCCTCGACCGCCGCACGCGTCGCGTGCAGGGCGTCTTCGACGCGCGCCTTCTTTTCCTTCATCTCGATCTCGGTCGACGCACCGACCTTGATCACGGCCACGCCGCCGGCGAGCTTGGCGACGCGCTCCTGCAGCTTCTCGCGGTCGTAGTCGGAGGAGGTCTCCTCGATCTGCGCCTTGATCTGCTTGATGCGGCCCTCGATGCCACCGG
>CAZNRZ010000026.1:0-9393 GCA_964575535.1 uncultured Lysobacter sp.
ATGCCGTTGGCGATGTCCGAGAACGTCGCCGTGCCCTTGTCGGCGGCGACGACCAGGTAGGGGTCGTCATCGTCATGGCGCACGACGTCCTGCGGCGGCACGATCTTCCCGTCGACGATGTTGTCGGTGATGTCCAGCAGGCCGTTGATGAACATGCGGTAGCAGGCCACGCCCTCGGCCTGGACGGCGTCGCGGTCGCCGCCGGCGGGCGGGCGCTTGGCGATGAAGCCGCCCTTCGAACCCACGGGCACGATCACGGTGTTCTTCACCATCTGCGCCTTGACCAGGCCCAGCACCTCGGTGCGGAAATCCTCGCGGCGGTCCGACCAGCGCAGGCCGCCGCGCGCCACCGGGCCGAAGCGCAGGTGGATGCCTTCCACGCGCGGGCCGTAGACGAAGATCTCGCGGTACGGGCGCGGCTTCGGCAGGTCCGGAACCTTGGCCGAATCGAACTTGTAGGCGACGTAGCCGGTGCCGGCACCGCCACGCGTGCCCTGGTAGTAGCTGGTGCGCAGCGTGGCCTCGATGACGCCCATGAAACTGCGCAGGATGCGGTCCTCGTCCAGGCTCGACACGCGGTCCATGAGGCCGAGCAGTGCGTCGCGCGCGGCCTGTGCCTGCACGTCGCGCTTGCCGGCGCGCGCCTCGATCACCGGGCGCACGGCAGCGTCGAGCGCCGCGTCGCCGCCCGACAGGCGCGCGAGCTGTGCCTCGAACTTCTGCATGCCGGCCTTGACCTCGGCCTTGCTCTCGCGGCCGGTGGCCGGGTCGAAGCGCGCCTCGAACAGCTCGACCAGCAGGCGCGCCAGCAGCGGGTAGCGCGCCAGCGTCTGCTCCATGTAGGCCTGCGAGAAGGTGACGCCCACCTGCAGCAGGTACTTGCAGTAGGCGCGCAGCATCGCCACCTGACGCCACGACAGGCCGGCGGCGAGGATCAGGCGGTTGAAGCCGTCGTTCTCGGCGTCGCCGCGCCAGATCGCGGCGAAGGCTTCCTCGAAGTCCTCGTCCATCGCGTCGACTTCCAGCGCGCGCGCGTACTCGACCTCGAAGTCCTGGATGAAGAAGACGCGGCCGCCGGTCTCGATGCGATACGGGTGCTCGGCGATGACGCGCAGACCCATGTTCTCCATCATCGGCAGCGCATCGGACAGCGGGATGTCGTCGCCTTCGCGGTAGAACTTGAAGCGCAGGCCGCCATCGCCCGGATGCATGCGGAACAGGCTCAGGCGCAGGTCGTCCACGCCGGTGAGCGCGGCGACGTTCTCCACGTCGTCGGCGGCGACGGACGCGGACACGTTCTCGATGTAACCGGCCGGCAGCGCGCGCCCGTAGGTGCCCGCGAGCGCGAGGCCGCGCTCCTCGCCGTGGCGGGCGATGAGCTGGTCGCGCAGGTCGTCGCCCCAGTTGCGCACGATCGCGGCCAGGCGGGCCTCGATGGCCGTCATGTCCACTTCCGGCACGACGCCGGAATGGCCATCGGCCGGCTTGGGCCGGATCATCATGTGCAGCTGCGCCATCGGCGACTCGCCGAGCATCACCGACGAATCGACATGGTCGGCGTTGAGCGCGTCGCGCAGCATGCTCTCGATGCGCAGGCGCACCTCGGTATTGAAGCGGTCGCGCGGGATGTAGACGAGCGCGGAGTAGAAGCGCCCGTAGCGGTCGCGACGCATGAAGATGCGGCTGCGCACGCGCTCCTGCAGGCCGAGCACGCCCAGGCTGGTCTGCAGCAGTTCGTCCTCGCTGGCCTGGAACAGCTCCTCGCGCGGCAGCGTCTCCAGAATGTGCTTGAGCGCCTTGCCGCTGTGGCCGGCGAGCGCGAGGCCGGACTGCTCCATGACATGCCCGTAGCGCTGGCGCACCAGCGGGATGTCCCAGGGGCGGCGGTTGTAGGCGCTCGACGTGAACAGGCCGATGAAGCGCTGTTCGCGCACCGGCTTGCCCGCCTTGTCGAAGCTCAGCACACCGATGTAGTCCATGTAGCCGCGGCGGTGCACCGTCGCGCGCGCATTGGTCTTGGTGAGGATGAGGGGCTCGAGCCGCCCGGCCTGCGTGAGCGCGTGCGCGCCCAGCGACGCGAGCGGGCGCGTGGTGCCGGTGTCATCGCCGCTGAGCAGGCCCAGGCCCGTACCCGCGACCGACTGCAGCACTTCCTGCTTGCCCTGCGTGGTGACCTCGTACTCGCGATAGCCAAGGAACGTGAAGTGGTTTTCCGCGGCCCAGCGCAGGAATTCCTGCGCCTCCACGCGCATGGCCGCATCGCCCGGCGAGGCGCGGCCGGGCAGCTCGTCGGCGATCTGCAGCATGCGATCGCGCATCTTCTTCCAGTCCGCGACGATCACGCGGACGTCCGCGAGCACGTGGACGACCGCCTGCTCGATCGCCTGCATCTCGTCGGTGCTCTGGCGGTCGATCTCGAGGTGCATGAACGATTCGGCCGTGCCTTCGCCGATGGACACCAGCTTGCCGGCCCGGTCGCGCGTGACGCGCACCACCGGATGGCCCAGCACGTGCACCGCGATCCCGCGCTCGGCGAGTGCGAGCGTCACCGAGTCGACGAGGAAGGGCATGTCGTCGTTGGCGATCTGCAGCACCGTATGGCCGGACTGCCAGCCATGCGTCTTCACCGACGGATTGAACAGCCGCACCTGCGCCGTGCCCGGCTTGCGGGCGCGGACGAAACCGAGGAAATCGGCGGCGAGCGCGGCCCACTCGTTCACCCCGTGCTGGCCGAACTCGTCGGCGCTCATGCGCTTGTAGAAGGCGCGCGCGAAGGCCTCGCCCTGCGCCTGCTGGGCCTTGGGCAGCTCCGCGACGAGCGCGTCGACGATCTGGTCGACGCCGCTGGCGTCCTTGCGTTTCGACAGGCCGGTGCTGCGCGGGGCGGAACTACGTTTGCTGGTCATGATGCGGATCGCTCCATGGGCCGGCGCGCGCTCGTGCGCGCCGTTCTTCAGGTCTTGGATACGGAATGGCCGCGCGCGCACGACGCCGCGGACGGGCCGGTGCCCATCCGCGTGCGTCGCATCGCCGGCCGATGCGTCATCTCGGGCTCAGCGAAGGCCCGTTTCGTTGCGGGCGATCACGAGGCGCTGGATCTCGCTCGTGCCCTCGTAGATCTCGGTGATCTTGGCGTCGCGGAAATAACGCTCGACGGGCATCTCCTTCGAGTAGCCCATGCCACCGTGGATCTGCACGGCCTGGTGGCTGATCCACATCGCCGCCTCGGATGCGGTGAGCTTGGCCACGGCCGCCTCGGTCGAGAAGCGCGCGCCACCCTTGTCGTACTCGCCCTTCTGCCAGGCCGCGCGCAGCGTGAGCAGCAGCGAGGCGTCCAGCTTGCACTTCATGTCGGCGATCTTCGCCTGCGTCATCTGGAACGTGCCGATCGGCGCGCCGAAGGCCTTGCGCTCCTTGACGTACGCCAGCGTGGCTTCGTACGCCGCACGCGAAATACCGATGGCCTGCGACGCGATGCCGATGCGGCCGGCGTCGAGCACGCTCATCGCGATCTTGAAGCCCTCGCCTTCCTGGCCGAGCACTTCGTTCGCCTGCACCACGTAGTCGTTGAACTCGATCTCGCAGGTCGCCGAGGCGCGGATGCCGAGCTTGGGCTCGGTCTTGCCGCGGCCGAAGCCTTCGCGGGTGGTGTCGATCATGAACGCGGTGATGCCGCGGGCGCCCTTGTCGGCATCCGTCATCGCGAACAGCACGATGTACTTCGCGACCGGGCCGGAGGTGATCCAGCTCTTCTTGCCGTTGACGACGTAGCTGCCGTCGGCCTGCTTCGCGGCCTTGCAGCGCATGGCCGTGGCGTCGGAGCCGGACTGCGGCTCGGTCAGCGCGAACGCGCCGATCTCGCGGCCTTCGGCGATCGCACGCACGTAGAGCTGCTTCTGTTCCTCGGTGCCGTACTTGAGGATGCCGTTGCAGAACAGCGAGTTGTTGACCGACATGATCGTCGAGTGCGCGGCATCGGCCGCGGCGATCTCGACCATCGCCAGCACGTAGCTGATCGGGTCCATCCCCGCGCCGCCGTACTCGGCCGGCACCTCGATGCCCATCAGGCCGTTCTCGCCCAGCGTGCGGATGTTCTCGAGCGGGAATTCGCCGCTGCGGTCGAAGTGCTCGGCACTCGGCGCGATCTTGTCCTGCGCGATGCGCCGCGCCACGTCCTGGATCATCAACTGCTCTTCGGTGAAGCGGAAATCCACGTCGGCACCTCGAATTGGGCGGATGATTGCAAAGCCCGCGAATTGTACCGTTTCGCCGCGGAAAGCCGCTTTCGCGCTTGACCCGCGCGTCGCCGGGGCGGACACTTATCGCTCTATCGCGATAGGTTGATATAGACACCATGGATCTCGAAGCCTGGTCCGGCCAGCTCAAGGTGTTCGCCGACGCGACGCGTGTACGCCTGCTGGCGCTGCTTGCGCGTGAGGAACTCACCGTCGCCGAGCTCTCGTCCATCACCCGGCTCGCCCAGCCCCGCGTGTCCACGCACTTGGCGCGGCTCAAGGAGGCGGGCCTGGTGCGCGACCGCCGCGCCGGCGTGTCGGCCTATTACCGGTTCGACGAGGACGCGCTCGATCCCGCGCAGCAGGCGCTCTGGGCCATGCTGCGCGACGGCAGCGACGATCCGCTGCTGCGCCAGGACGCCGAGCGCGTGTCCACCGTGCTCGCCTCGCGCGCCGCGGACCAGAACTGGGCCGACGCCGTCGCCGGTGACATGGAGCGCCATTACTCGCCGGGCCGCACATGGGAAGCGCTCGCGCGTTCGGCCCTGCCGCTGATGGAAGCCGGCGACGTGCTCGACATCGCCTCGGGCGACGGCGTGCTGGCCGAACTCATCGCGCCCCATGCGCGCCGCTACGTCTGCCTCGACGCCAGCAGCAAGGTGGTGCTCGCCGCCTCCGAGCGCCTGCGCCGCCTCGGCAACGTGGAAGTGCACGAGGGCGACATGCATGCCCTGCCCTTCGACGAGGCGCACTTCGACCTGGTGGTGCTGATGCACGCGCTCACCTATGCCGACGAGCCGGCGAAAGCGGTGGCGGAAGCCGCGCGCGTGCTGCGCCCCGGCGGCCGCCTGCTGGTCACCAGCCTGGCGAAACACGAGCACCGCGGCGTGGTGGAGGCCTATGGCCACGTCAACCTCGGCTTCGCCGACAAGGAGCTGCAGCGGTTCGCGGCGAAGGCGGGGCTCGAGGTGCTGAGCAGCGGCATGGTCACCCGCGAACGCCGGCCGCCGCATTTCGAAGTGATATCCGTTATCGCGCGGCGGCCGGAAGGCGGGCGCCGCGCGGCTTCGAAAGGAGCGCGCTGATGCATCTTCCATGGCTGCACCCGCAGCGCGCCGGGACGCTGGTCGACCTGCTCGGCCGGCGCATCCTGGTGCTGGACGGCGCGATGGGAACCATGATCCAGCAGCACGAGCTCGCCGAAGCCGACTACCGCGGCGAGCGCTTCGCCGGAGGTTTCGACGCGGTCCGCCCGCCCGCCGTCCATGCGCACGGCCCGGCCTGCGGCTGCGGCCATGACCAGCGCGGCAACAACGACCTGCTGAGCCTGACGCGGCCCGACGTGATCGCCGCCATCCATCGCGACTACCTGGCCGCCGGCGCCGACCTCGTCGAAACCAATACCTTCAACTCGACCTCGATCTCGCTGGCCGATTACGGGCTCTCGCACCTCGCGCGCGAGCTCAACGAAGCCGGCGCGAGCCTGGCACGCGACGCCTGCGACGCCGCGGAACGCGCCGACGGCCGGCCGCGCTTCGCCGTCGGCGTACTCGGCCCGACCAACCGCACGGCCTCGCTCAGCCCCGACGTCAACCGCCCCGGCTATCGCGCGGTCGGGTTCGACGACCTGCGCGAGGCCTACCGCGAAGCGGTGGACGGCCTGATCGACGGTGGCGCCGACGTGATCATGGTCGAGACCATCTTCGACACCCTCAATGCCAAGGCGGCGCTGTTCGCGATCGAGGAGGCCTTCGACGCGCGCGGCGCGCGGCTGCCGGTGATGATCTCCGGAACGATCACCGACGCTTCCGGCCGCACGCTCTCGGGTCAGACGGCCGAGGCGTTCTGGTACTCGCTGCGCCATGCACGGCCGCTGGCGATCGGCCTGAACTGCGCGCTGGGTGCCAAGGAGCTGCGCGCCTACGTCGACGTGCTCGCGCAGGTGGCCGACACCTGCGTCAGCACGCATCCCAACGCCGGCCTGCCCAATGCGTTCGGCGGCTACGACGAGACGCCGGAGGACATGGCCGCGGTGATCGGCGAATTCGCACGTGCCGGGCTGGTGAATCTCGTCGGCGGCTGCTGCGGCACCACGCCGGCGCATATCGCCGCGATCGCGGACGCGGTACGGGACGTTCCGCCGCGCACGCTGCCGCGGTTCGCCGACGCGGCCTGATCGCCCATCCCGCAGCCCACGCGGCAATGCACGTTTCCCGCGCCAGCATCCATTCCAGTCGTCCCGAGCGCAGCGAGGGATCCGCCTTCACCCGCCGACGCAGCGGATCCCTCGCTGCGCCGGGATGACGAGCAACAACGCCATGACCCATCTCGCCCGCCATACCCGCCTCGCCGGCCTCGAGCCCCTCGTCATCACGCCCGAGTCGAACTTCATCAACGTCGGCGAGCGCACCAACGTCACCGGCTCGGCGCAATTCAAGAAGCTGATCCTCGATGGCCGGCTCGACGAAGCCGTGGTCGTCGCGCGCCAGCAGGTGGAGAACGGCGCGCAGATCCTGGACGTCAACATGGACGAGGGGCTGCTCGACTCGCAGAAGGCGATGGTCGACTTCCTCAACCTCATCGCCGCCGAGCCCGATATCGCGCGCGTGCCGGTCATGGTGGACAGCTCGAAGTGGAGCGTGATCGAGGCGGGCCTGAAGTGCCTGCAGGGCAAGGGCATCGTCAACTCGATCTCGCTGAAGGAAGGCGAGGACGAATTCCTGCGGCAGGCGCGGCTGGTGCGCCGCTACGGCGCGGCGGTGGTGGTCATGGCCTTCGACGAACAGGGCCAGGCCGACACGGTGGAACGCAAGGTCGAGATCAGCGCCCGCGCCTATCGCCTGCTGGTCGACGACGTGGGTTTCCCGCCCGAGGACATCATCTTCGACCCCAACGTGTTCGCGATCGCGACCGGCATCGAGGAGCACGACGGCTATGCGGTCGCCTTCATCGAGGCCGCGCGCGAGCTGAAGCGGCGCTTCCCGCACAGTCACGTCTCCGGTGGCGTCTCCAACGTCTCGTTCTCCTTCCGTGGCAACGAGCCGGTGCGGCAGGCGATCCACGTGGTGTTCCTGTACCACGCGATCCGCGCGGGCATGGACATGGGCATCGTCAACGCGGGCGCGCTGCCGCTGTACGACGATCTCGACGCCGACCTGCGCGAGCGCGTGGAAGACGTCGTGCTCAATCGCCGCAGCGACGCCACCGAACGCCTGCTGGAAGTCGCCGACCGCTACAAGGGCCGCAAGGGCGAGAAGAAGACCGAGGATCTGGGCTGGCGCGAGCGACCCGTCCGCGAGCGCCTTTCCCATTCGCTCGTGCATGGCATCGATGCATACATCGAGGCCGATACCGAGGAAGCGCGCGCGCAGGCCGCACGCCCGCTCGACGTGATCGAAGGCCCGCTGATGGACGGCATGAACGTCGTCGGCGACCTGTTCGGCGCAGGCAGGATGTTCCTGCCGCAGGTGGTGAAGTCGGCACGCGTCATGAAGAAGGCGGTCGCCTACCTGCTGCCGTACATCGAGGCGGAGAAGCTGCGCACGGGCGACGTCGGCCGCACCAACGGGAAGATCGTGCTCGCCACCGTCAAGGGCGACGTGCACGACATCGGCAAGAACATCGTCGGCGTGGTGCTGGCCTGCAACAACTTCGAGGTGATCGACCTCGGGGTGATGGTGCCGGCGCAGGTGATCCTCGATCGTGCGAAGGCGGAGAACGCGGATCTCGTCGGCCTGTCGGGGCTGATCACGCCCTCGCTGGAGGAAATGGGCCACGTCGCGCGCGAGATGCAGCGCCAGGGCCTGTGGATGCCGTTGCTGATCGGCGGCGCAACGACTTCACGCGCGCACACGGCGCTGAAGATCGACCCGCACTACAAGGCGCCGACCGTGTGGGTGAAGGACGCCTCCCGCGCCGTCGGCGTCGCGCAGTCGCTGATCTCGATGGACCTGCGCGCGCCGTTCGTCGCCGCCAACGAAGCGGACTATGCGGAGATCCGCCAGCGCCATCGCAACCGCGGCGACGGCAAGCGCCTCGTCGCCCTCGACAAGGCACGTGCGCAGCGTTTCGACGGCGGCTGGGGCGCGTACGCACCCCCCGCGCCGCGCATGACGGGCGTGCACGTCTTCGACGACTGGCCGCTGGACGACCTCGTCGACATCATCGACTGGACGCCGTTCTTCAACACCTGGGAACTGGCCGGGCGCTATCCCGAGATCCTCGACGACGCGGTCGTCGGCGCGCAGGCGCGCGAGCTGTATAGCGATGCGCGCGCGATGCTGGCGCGCATCGTCGGGGAGAAGTGGCTGCGGGCGAAGGCGGTGTTCGGGATCTGGGCGGCGCAGTCGGTGGGCGATGACGTCGAGATCAGCGGGTCGACGCCCTCATCCGAGGGCGTTTCCGACGTCGCGGCATGCGATACGCCCGCCCCATCGGGAACCGTCGCCCCAGGCCGTTTCCCGGGCGGAGAGGGGCCTGGCGCCACGCTGCACTTCCTGCGCCAGCAGGTCGACAAGCCCGTCGAGCGCCCGGACTTCTGTCTCGCCGACTTCATCGCGCCGAAGGACAGTGGCGTACAGGACTGGATCGGCGCGTTCGCCGTCACCGCGGGGATCGGAATCGAGCAGCACGTCGCGCGTTTCGAGGCCGCGTTCGACGACTACAACGCCATCCTGCTCAAGGCGCTGGCCGACCGACTGGCCGAGGCGCTGGCCGAGCGCCTGCACCAGCGCGTGCGCCGCGAGTTCTGGGGTTATGCGGCCGACGAGGCGCTGGACAACGATGCGCTGATCGCCGAGCGCTACCGCGGCATCCGCCCGGCGCCGGGCTATCCCGCCTGCCCCGACCACAGCGAGAAGGCCGCGTTGTTCGCGCTGCTCGAGGCGCAGCGCAACGCCGGCATCGAGTTGACCGAGAGCTTCGCGATGTATCCGGCCGCCGCGGTGTCCGGCTACTACTTCAGCCATCCGCGCAGCCAGTATTTCGTCGTGGGTCGCGTGTCCAAGGAACAGGTGCAGGACTACGCGCGGCGCAAGGGCGTGGACGTCGCGCAGGCGGAGCGCTGGCTTGCTTCCAACCTCGATTACGACCCGGAGTGATGCGCCGGGCACGTGGCCCACGCAGCCCGGATAAGCGAAGCGCATCCGGGGTACGCCCA
>CAZNRZ010000026.1:9493-16798 GCA_964575535.1 uncultured Lysobacter sp.
CCGGGCACGTGGCCCACGCAGCCCGGATAAGCGAAGCGCATCCGGGGTACGCCCAAGGGTGCGTGTCACGCGGGCAATCCGGGTGCGGCCTGTGGCCTTACCCGGCCTACGGGACCCGCACGCGTCACGACGCGAAGTGACCCGCGCCGTCACGCCGTACACGTAGCCCGGATAAGCGAAGGGCGTCCGCGAACGCACGCCGCCGGGAATCTCTGCAGCGCACAGCGCCCGGACAGACCTTCGACTTGGCCCGGACTACGCCAGGGAAACCGCTACCAGATCAGGTCGTCCGGCACCCGGTACTGCGGATCGGCGTACGGGTCGTCACCGGCGGGCGCATCGGGGTCGACGCGCAACGCGACCGCCTGCGCGAAGATCGCTTCGGCCTCGTCCAGCACCGTGCGGCTCACCAGCACGTAGCGGCCGTCGAGCTGCACGACGCCGAGTTCGCCGGCGTTGAGCGCGAGCAGCTGCGCGGCAGTCACATAGACGCGCTTGATCTTGCCGCCGTAGGGGAAGTGGCGCGCGATGTCGGCGTCTGCGTCGTTGAGCGCCTTGTCCTTGACGAACTCCGCCAGCTTCGCGCGCGCCTCGCGGCGCTTGCGCGCCTCTTCCTGCCGCGCGGCTTCCGCGGCGATGCGCTCGTCCTTTTCCTTCTGCGCGCGGATGGCGTAGGCCTTGGCGAGATCGATGTCCTCGCGCGTACGCGCGGGGCCGCGGCCCGCACGGCCCTGCGGCTTTGCAGCGTCGGGCCGGCGCGCTGGCTGCGGCCCGGACCGCGGTCCACGGTCGGGACGCGCCTGCGCCTTCGCCCCGCCGCTGCCGGCGGGTCGTTCGGGCTTCTTCGGCGCAGGCGGTGGCTTGAAGCCGAGGTTGAGCAGCTGGTCGCGGAGACTGTCGGTCATGGGCGTGGAGCGTGGGCTTCAGTAATGCGGCGGAGGCGGCTCGATGGCCGGGTCGCCGGTGAGATCTGTTGCAAGGCCGGCGCGGAGCTGGCGCAGTTCGTCCAGCGCGCGCTGCACGGTGAGCAGCAGGCGCGCGTTCTCCATGCGCAGGTCGGCCAGGGCGTCGCTCAGCTCGCCGAGCGTGTGCTCCTGGAACGCGACACGCGTTTCCAGGTCGACGATGCGGGCGCCGGTATCGGTCATACGCGCACCGATCGGCCGCGGCCGATGCCGTAGTAGGCGATGCCCGCGGCCTCGACCTCGTCGGGGTGGTAGATGTTGCGGCCGTCGAAGATCACGGCATCGCGCAGGCTGGCGCGCAGGCGTGCCAAATCCGGGCTGCGGAACTGCTTCCACTCGGTGACGACCAGCAGCGCATCCGCATCCGCGAGCGCGCCGTGGGCGGTGTCGCAGAGCACCAGGTCATCGCGCTCGCCGAACAGGCGGCCCGCCTCGCGCATGGCCTCGGGGTCGAATGCGCGAACGCGCGCGCCGGCGTCCCACAGCTGCTGCAGCAGGCGTCGGCTCGATGCCTCGCGCATGTCGTCGGTATTGGGCTTGAACGCGAGGCCCCAGACCGCGAACGTCCGGCCGCGCAGCGCGTCGACGCCGCCGTAGTGGCGCAGGACCAAGTCGAAGAGATGGCTCTTCTGGCGGTCGTTCACCGCTTCCACCGCTTCGAGCAGTTCGGCGCGATACCCGGCCTGCTGCGCGGTGCGCGCGAGTGCCTGCACGTCCTTGGGGAAGCAGGAACCGCCGTAACCGGCGCCGGGATAGATGAAATGCCGGCCGATGCGCGGATCGGACCCGATGCCATGCCGCACCATCTCGATGTCCGCACCGACACGCTCGGCGATGTTCGCCATCTCGTTCATGAAGGAGATCTTGGTGGCGAGCATGGCGTTGGCCGCGTACTTGGTGAGCTCGGCCGAGCGCACGTCCATCACCACGATGCGCTCGTGGTTGCGGTTGAACGGCGCGTAGAGCCGCTTGAGGCGCTCGACCACCGCGGGATTCGACGCGCCCACCACGATGCGGTCCGGCCGCATGAAGTCGTTGACCGCATCGCCTTCCTTGAGGAACTCGGGGTTGGACGCGACATCGAAGGCGAGATCGACGCCGCGTGCCGCCAGCCCGGCGGCGATGGTCTCGCGCACGCGGTCGGCAGTGCCGACGGGCACCGTCGACTTGTTGACGATGATCCCCGGCCGGTCGAGATGGCGGCCGATCGTGCGCGCCACCGTGAGCACGTGCGTGAGGTCGGCGCTGCCGTCCTCGCCCGGCGGCGTGCCGACGGCGATGAAGACGATCTCCGCATGCGCCAATGCGGCAGCCGCATCGGTAGTGAAGCGCAGGTGCCCTGCAGCGTGGTTCGCGCGCACCAGCGCGGTGAGGCCAGGCTCGAAGATGGGGACTTCACCGCGCTCGAGGCCGGCGATGCGGGCCGCGTCGATGTCCACGCAGACCACGTCATGGCCGACATCGGCCAGACAGGTGCCCGTGACCAGGCCGACGTAGCCGGTTCCGAAAAGTGTGACGCGCATGGGGGCGGTCGGCCTCCCGGGCGATGTGCCCGGGAGGCGTGGTCGTCAGCGTCCGGCCTGGCCCGCGCCCGGCTTCTCGATGCCGAGCAGCTCGACCTCGAAGACGAGCGTCGCGTTCGGCCCGATCGGGCCGCCCGGAGTGCCGGCCTCGCCATAGGCGAGGTTGGCCGGCAGCCACAGGCGGTACTTGCTGCCCACCGGCATCAGCTGGATGCCTTCGCGCCAGCCGGGCACGACCTGCTGCAGCGGGATCGTCGCCGGCTCGCCGCGATCGAGCGAGCTGTCGAACTTGGTGCCGTCGAGCAGCGTGCCGGTGTAGTGCACGCGCACCACGTCGCTTTCCTTGGGCTTCGGCCCGGTGCCGGGGGTGATGACCTGGTACTGCAGGCCCGACGGCGTGGACAGCACGCCCGGCTTCTTCGCGTTCGCCGCGAGGAAGTCCTGGCCGGCCTTCTGGTTCTTCGTCGCCGCCTGCATCTGTTCGGCGATGCGCTTGGCCTGGATCTTCTGCGCGAAGGTCTCGCGCACCTTCGTGGCCTGCTCCTCGGTCATCAGCGGCTTGCCGCCTTCCAGCGACGTGCGCAGGGCCTTCTCCAGCGTGGCGACGTCGACCTCGTCCTTGACCTGCTCGAGCGTCTTGCCGATGTCCAGGCCGATCATGTAGCTGATGCGTTCCTTCTCGTTCTTCAGGCCGGGAATGGCGTCGGCGTCGGCGGTCTTGGCGTCGGTGGACGCCGCCGTGGCCGGCTTGTCGCCGGTCTTGCCGTCAGCGGCGTTCTGGTTGCAGGCGGCGAGGAACAGCAGCGTGGCGGTAGCGAGCGCGGCGGCCGCGAGCGGGCGCGGGAGATGCAGGGTCATCGGGGGGACTCCGTGAGGGTTCGGTCGGTTCGGGCTTATTGCGAAATGGCGAGCAGTTCGACGTCGAAGACCAGCGTCGCATTCGGGCCGATCTGCCCACCCGCGCCGCGCTCGCCGTAGCCGAGCTGGGAGGGTACCCAGAACCGGTACTTCGCGCCCACCGGCATCATCGCCACGCCTTCCGTCCAGCCCGGGATCACTTGGTTGAGCATGAATTCGGCCGGTTCGTTACGTGCGTAGGAGCTGTCGAACACGGTGCCGTCGAGCAGCGTGCCCTCGTAGTTCACGCGAACCTTGTCGGAGGGCTTGGGCCGCGCGCCGGCGCCCTGGCGCAGCACCATGTACTGCAGCCCCGACGGCGTGGTGAACACGCCCTTCTTCGCCTTGTTATCGGCGAGGAACTTCGCGCCCTGCTCGCGGTTGGCGGTGGCCTGCGCGGCGATGCGCGCCTCGTGCTTGGTGCGCATTTCGCGCGCGAACTCCTCGCGCAGCCTGTTGCGCGCGGCCTCGTCCATCGCCGGCTGGCCACCTGCGAACGACGAGCGCACCGCTGCGATCAGCGCGGCCACGTCGATCTCGTCCTTGATCGGCGCCAGCGACCGGCCGACATCCGCGCCGACGAGGTAACCGACCTTCTCCTTCGACACTTCGGGCGTCGCGCCCGGCGCGGCACCCGGCGTCGCTTGCCCGTTGCGCGCGGCGATGCGCTGCATCAGCGCGCTGCCGACCTGCTGCGCCTCCTCGGCCGCCAGCAGCGGCTTGCCGTCGGCGAACGCATTGCGGATCGCGCGCTCGAACGCGGCGACGTCCATGTCCGGGGCGACCGGCGCGATCGATTGCGCGACGTCGAAACCGATCAGCGAGCTCACCTGCTGGCGCTTGGCCGGCGTGGCGCTGGCAGCGGCAGGCGAAGCGGCGGGCTGCGCGGACGCCGGCGCCTGCGGCGCGGCGCTCGCACCGAGCGCGACGGCCGTGGCGATCAGTGCGGCGGCACCGCGGGCATACGTCTTCATGCATCGACTCCTTGCGGCGCCGGGCCCGGCGCGAAGACCGGTATTGTCACGGCCGCGGCTGAACCGGGCAATCGCGCCGCGAAGCCGCTCACAGCGGGCGTCGGAGCGTCTATGTCTTCAGTTGGGTATGCGCCGCTTGACGGGCGGTATTTCGGTGTTATAGTTGCCTACAACACCGGTCTACCAACGAGGAGGTTTGCCATGACCCGCAAGCTCCGCAACAGCCTGAACGCCCTGCTGCTGACCTCCGCGGTCTGCACGCTGGGTGCCCTCTCCGCAGCCGCCCTGCCCTTCGACGCCCCGCGCATCGATGCGGCCGTCGCGAGCTCCGCGGCGAAGGTCATCGACACGGACGTCGCCGCCGAACCCGTCGCCCGCCGCAAGGCCGGCACGTTCCGCCGCATGCGTCCGTCCGTGGGCATGCCCTATTTCTCCTTCGTACCGCGGGGCTGACCCATGGCCGCCATCCAATGGAGCGACGGCGCTCCGATCTACCGCCAGCTGAAGGAACGGGTCATCGCGATGATGCTCGACGGCCTGCTCAAGCCCGGCGATCCGCTTCCTTCCGTGCGGCAGGTCGCCGCCGAATACCAACTCAACCCGATCACCGTCTCGCGCGCTTACCAGGAGCTCGCGGACGAGGCACTGGTCGAAAAACGCCGAGGACTGGGCATGTACGTCACCGAAGAAGCCGCGAGGAAGCTGCTGGTCAACGAACGCGAGCGGTTCCTGCGTGAGGAATGGCCGCTGGTCATGGAGCGCATCGCCCGCCTGGGCCTGGGCCTGCAGGACCTGATGGCCACCGCCACGCCGGCACAGGAAACGGGAGGCCTGCAATGAACGCTGAAATCTCCCGCAGCGTGACGACGGGCGAGGTGGTACGCGCCCGTGGCCTTCGCAAGGCGTACAAGAACAAGCTCGCCCTCGCCGACACCGCCTTCGAGATCCCGGCCGGCCGCATCGTCGGCCTGATCGGCCCGAACGGCGCCGGCAAGACCACCGCTCTCAAGGCGATGCTCGGGCTGATCCCGTTCGACGGCGAAATGTCGGTGCTCGGCCGCGATCCCCGCACCCAGCGCGACGAGCTCATGCAGGACGTCTGCTTCATCGCCGACGTGGCCGTGCTGCCGCGCTGGATCAAGGTGAAGGAGGCCATCGAGTTCGTCGCCGGCGTGCATCCGCGCTTCGACATGGCCCGCTGCGAGCGCTTCCTCGCGGGCACGCAGCTCAAGCCGAACCTCAAGGTTCGCGAGATGAGCAAGGGCATGATCGTGCAGCTGCACCTGGCGCTGGTGATGGCCATCGACGCCAAGCTGCTGGTGCTCGACGAGCCCACGCTCGGCCTCGACATCCTCTACCGCAAGCAGTTCTACCAGCGCCTGCTGGAGGACTACTTCGACGAGGAGAAGACCATCATCGTCACCACCCACCAGGTGGAGGAGATCGAGCACATCCTCACCGACGTGCTGTTCATCCGCGACGGAAAGATCGTGCTCGACGCGCCGATGGAAACGCTCGGCGAGCGCTACGTCGAAGTGCTCGTCGACCAGAACCGGCTCGACGACGCCCGCGCCCTCAGGCCGGTCGACGAGCGCGCCCTGCCGTTCGGCAAGACGGTGATGCTGTTCGACGGCGCCGACGCCGCACAGCTCGAACAGTTCGGCGAAACCCGCACGCCCGGCCTGGCCGACCTGTTCGTGGCCACCATGAAGGGGACCTACGCATGAACGCGATGACCGATACCCTCCCCGCACGCCGCGCCGTCGCCGCGCCGCATGCCACCCACAAGTTCAAGCTGCTCCTCAAGCGCGAGTTCTGGGAGCACAAGGGCGGCTTCCTCTGGGCGCCGACCATCGCCGGCGGCATCGCGCTGCTGTTCACGATCCTCGCCGCGATCGGCGGCACGATCGTCAAGCAGCGCGCCGGCAACGACTTCCAGCTCGACGGCGCCGATGCCGACCAGGTCGCCCGCGCGCTCGGCGGCGCCGGCGACGTCGCCCTGATGGGTGGCATCGCGATCACCCTCGTGGTGCTCGGTTTCGTCGTCTTCTTCTACTGCCTCGGCAGCCTCTACGACGACCGCAAGGACCGCAGCGTGCTGTTCTGGAAGTCGCTGCCGGTGTCGGATGCCGGCACGGTGGGGTCCAAGGTCGCCTGGGCGCTGGGCCTGGCGCCGGTGCTGGCGGTCGCGATCGGCATCGCGGTGGGGCTCGCGTTCTGGGTCATCGCGGCACTGACCACGACGGTCAACGGCGTGCCCGGTGCCAGCGGCGTGCTGATGCATTCCCATCCGTTCCGCGTGATCGCCAACGTCGTCGCGATGGTGCCGCTGTACGCGCTCTGGGCACTGCCCGCGGTCGGCTGGCTGATGCTGTGCTCGGCCGTCGCACGCTCCAAGCCCTTCCTGTGGGCGGTGATCGTACCGGTGCTGGGCTGCGCGCTGATCAGCTTCGCCAACGTGGTGCTGGGCTTGGGCTTCGACGTGGGCCCGCTGTGGTACGTCGCCGCCTACCGGCCGCTGCTGAGCGTCTTCCCGGCGACGTGGCTGCCGCGCATGGACTTCGAAGTCGGCAGCGTGCGAGGCCCGGACGAGATCGCCAACGTCGTCGACGCCGCGCAGAACTGGTCGCTGGCCGCCTCCGCGGACCTGTGGATCGGCGTGGTCGCCGGTGTGCTGATGATCCTCGCCGCGATCCGCCTGCGCCGCTGGCGCGACGAGGGGTGAGGCAGGCCGCTCACGCGGCACTGCCGCCTGGCCTGCCGAACGACCGGCCATGGATGGCCGGGCCGGACGATCCGCAGCCGATGCGACTGCGCCATGGCGGGCCACGAGAATCCGCCACACCGCACCGCGGCGCCGAACGCCCGGCCATGGACGCCCGCCCCCATTTCTCGAACCTCCCGCCATCACCGATCGCGAGGCCCGACATGAAATCCACCCGCACC
>CAZNRZ010000026.1:16898-20737 GCA_964575535.1 uncultured Lysobacter sp.
CAGGCCGGGGAAAAGTCCGTGATCAGCGGCGAACTCGCCGAGGCGCGCAAGGAGCTGCGTGCCGAACTCGCGCAGGAACGCGCCAAGCTCGAAACCGGGAACCTAGCGCTGGGCGATTCGATGCGCTTCGGCAAGCCCGCCGGTAAGAGCAAAGCGGCGAACCTGCCCAAGGGCGAGATCACCCCGGCCGGTGATCTGCTGATCGACGGCAAGCCCGTCGCCATCGATGCCGGCCAGCGCCGCCAGCTGCTCGACTACCGCCGCGAGGTGATCGCAGTCGCCCAGGCCGGCATCGCAGCCGGCGAGAAGGCCGCGCTGGTCGCGCTCGAAGCGACCGACGTATCGATGTTCCAGCTGATCGTCGGCGGCCTGACGGGCTCGCTGGAGCGGCGCGTGGAGGCCGTCGTGCAGACGGAACTCAAGCCCGCAGTCCTGCAGCTCTGCCGCCGCCTCCCGCAGCTGCACGCCTCGCAGCAGGCGCTGGCCGCGGACCTGCCCGCGTTCCGCCCCTACGCCACGCTGGAAGGCGACGCCGTCGCCCATTGCGAACGCGACGTGGCGCGCGACCTCGCCCTGCGTTGAACCGAACCCGGAGAACACCCGCATGAAGACCGTCCGCACCCTCCTCTGCATCGCGCTCGCGGCCACGCTCGCCGCCTGCAACGCCTCGCGCGACGAAGGCGAGCGGCAGGCCGCGTCGGCCGAACAGGCCGTCGAGAGCAACATGCAGTCCGCGATGGACAAGGCGCGCGACAAGCTCGCCACCGACAACATCTCGCTGGGCTCGACCACGGGGCCGGACGCGGAAATCACGCCGCAGGGCGATCTGCTGATCGACGGCAAGCCCGTCGCCATCAGCGATGAGCAGCGCCGGCTGCTGCTGGACTACCGCGCGCAGCTGGCTGCGGTCGCGTCGGCAGGCATGGACGTGGGCGTGCAGGGCGCGCAGCTCGCCGCCAAGGCCGTCGGCGAGGCCGTGCGCGGCATCTTCAGCGGCAAGCCCGACGAGATCGAGCAGCGCGTCGAAGCACAGGCCGAGCCCATCCGCCAGGCCGCGCTGAAACTCTGTGACCGCCTGCCGCAGCTGCTCGCCACCCAGCAGAAGCTCGCCGCTGCCGTGCCCGAGTTCGCGCCGTACGCGAAGATGGACGCGAACGACGTGGAGGACTGCCAGCGCGAAACCCGCGATGGCCATGAGCCCGCGGCGCCCGAAGCGCCCGTCGCCCCGGACGCGCCGGAAGCACCTGCAAGCGGGAATCCCGCTTCAGCCTGAGCACCGAACGCGCCGGCGTCCCTGCGGTTCGCCGCGGGGACGCCGGAACCGAGCGACGGCTGGCCACGACGCCACGGTCACCGAACCACGCTCCGGGCGTTCGTACCCGCGGCGGGAAGACAAGCCGACGTATGCAGTGGGCCGTTACAGGCATTCCATAGGCGATCAGCACCGCAGCCCCACACCACCGATCACCTACCCGCCGCCGCCCATTCCTTCGCGGATTCCGCCCTTGGTCAGCGCCTCGGGATCCAGCAACCGTCGCAGCTCCGCCAGCGACAACCCGTTCCCCTCCGCCGCGACCTCGAGCACCGGCCGTCCTTCGCGGTAGGCCTGCTTCGCGATCGCGGCGGCTTTTTCGTATCCGATGATCGGGTTGAGCGCGGTCACCAGGATCGGATTGCGGTCCAGCGCCTCGCGCACGCGCGCCTCGCGGACCTTCAGGCCCGCGATCGCGCGATCGGCCAGCAGGCGCATCGCGTTGGTGAGCAGGCCGATCGAGTCGAGCAGGTCGTAGGCGATCAGCGGCAACATCACGTTGAGCTGGAAGTTGCCGCTCTGCCCGGCCACGGTGATCGCGGTGTGGTGGCCCATCACCTGCGCGCAGACCATCGCCACGGCCTCGGGCATGACCGGGTTCACCTTGCCCGGCATGATCGAACTGCCCGGCTGCAGCGAAGGCAGCTCGATCTCGCCCAGCCCCGCCAGCGGCCCCGAATTCATCCAGCGCAGGTCATTGGCGATCTTCATGAGTGCGACGGCGAGCGCGTTGAGCTGGCCAGACAGCTCGACCGCGTCGTCCTGCGAGGCGATGCCTTCGAAGCGGTCTTCCGCCGCCTCGAAGCGGACGCCCGCGCGCTTGGACAACGCACGCGCCATGCGGCCGGAAAAGCGCGGGTCGGCGTTGATGCCGGTGCCGACCGCGGTGCCGCCGATCGGCAGCCGGCGCAGGCGGCCCAGCGCGTCCTCGATGCGCATGCGCGCCGAGTCCAGCTGCGAGGCCCATGCGCCGAACTCCTGTCCGAACGTCACCGGCATGGCGTCCATCAGGTGCGTGCGCCCGGTCTTGGTGACTTTCGCCAGCGCCTTCGCCCGCTTCTCGATGGTCGAGCGCAGGTGCTTGAGCGCGGGCAGCAGGTCGCGCGCGCAGGCCACCGTCGCACTCACGCGGATCGCGGTCGGGATCACGTCGTTCGAGCTCTGCCCCAGGTTGACGTGGTCGTTGGGATGCACGCGCCGGCGCGACGTGGACGCCAGGCTCGCGATCACCTCGTTGGCGTTCATGTTGCTCGACGTACCGGAGCCGGTCTGGAAGACGTCGATCGGGAAGTGCCAGTCGAACTCCCCGTCGGCAACACGCTGCGCGGCATCCGCGACCGCGGCCGCCACTTCGGGCTGAAGCAGCTTCAGCCCACCGTTGACCTCCGCGGCGGCGGCTTTCACCAGCCCCAGCGCCTCGATGAAGCCGCGCGGCATCGGCTGGCCGGAGATCGGGAAGTTCTCGACGGCACGCTGCGTCTGCGCGCCCCAGAGTGCGTCGGCGGGCACCTGCAGCTCGCCCATGCTGTCGCGTTCGATGCGGTACTCCGGGCCCGGCTTCGCCATGGTCGCCTCCGTGGAAATCGCCGCAGCCTACGCCCGATGGCATGAAGAGTCAGGCGATGGGCGCGCGCCTGTAAAATCGCCGCCCCACCGTCGCGCGCCCGAACATGACCGCCAACGTCGAAACCCAGCTGCTCGCCCTCTCGCCGCTCGACGGCCGCTACGCCGGCAAGGTCGACGCGCTGCGCCCGGTGTTTTCCGAGTTCGGGCTCATCAAGGCGCGGGTGAAGGTGGAGGTGGAGTGGCTGATCGCGCTCGGCGCCGAGCCCGCGATCACGGAGCTGCCGGCGTTTTCCGACGCGGCGATCGCCCGGCTCCGCGCTTTCGCCGACGGCCTCACCACGCAGGACGCGGCGCGCGTCAAGGAGATCGAGCGCACCACCAACCACGACGTCAAGGCCGTCGAATACCTGATCAAGGAGCGCCTGAGGGACGACGCCGAACTCGCGCCGTCGCTCGAGTTCGTGCATTTCGCCTGCACGTCCGAGGACATCAACAACCTCAGTTATGCCCTGATGCTGCGCGAGGCACGCGACCAGGTCATGGCCCCGCGCCTGCGCGAGCTGATCGCGAAGCTGCGCGACATGGCGCATGCGCATGCACAGCTGCCGATGCTGTCGCGCACGCATGGCCAGACCGCGTCGCCGACGACGGTGGGCAAGGAGATCGCGAATGTCGTCGCGCGCCTGGAGCGCCAGCGCGAAGTGCTCGAAGCGCTGCCGATGCCGGGCAAGATCAACGGCGCGGTCGGCAACTACAACGCGCACCTGGCGGCGTATCCGGATGTCGACTGGCATGCCTTCGCGCAGCGTTTCGTCGAATCGCTGGGCCTCGCGTGGCAGCCCTACACCACGCAGATCGAGCCGCACGACGGCGTCGCCGAGATCAGCGATTCGATGAAGCGCATCGGCACGATCTGCATCGACCTCTGCCGCGACGTCTGGGGCTACATCTCGCTCGGCTA
>CAZNRZ010000027.1:0-2239 GCA_964575535.1 uncultured Lysobacter sp.
GCGGTCGGAGTTGCACGTCGCGCAGCCGCCAGCAGCCCGCATCTCCACCTGCAATCCGCGGTCGGCCATCGCCCCGCCGGCAACGACGCACCACGCGCCCCGCACCCGCCACGCCCACTGCCAACACGCCTTAAACCCTGCCCCGCCCGCATGCATCCGACTACCGAGGCGGCCACCCCGGCCGCGACCCGGATCGCCATCGCATGACGCCCATCCTCCGCTGCAGCGCACTCGCCCTCGCGCTCTTCCAGGCCTTCGATGCGGGCGCGCAGGAACCTGCCACCGCCGCAGACACCGGCGCCGCGCGCACGTACCTGCCCGCCGAGTTCGCCCGCTACGCCCCGCGCAACGCGCTGGAGATGCTGCGCCAGGTGCCCGGCTTCGTGATCCGCGAGGCCGTGCAGGAGCGCGGCTTCGGCGAGGCCAGCGGCAACGTGGTCATCAATGGCGAGCGCATCTCGGGCAAGTCCAACGACGTGCTCGACGCGCTCACGCGCATTCCCGCGGCGAACGTGATCCGCATCGAGATCGTCGATGCCGCCACGCTCGACGTGCCCGGCCTGTCCGGCCAGATCGCCAACGTGGTGGTGAAGGCCGGCGGCATCAGCGGGCAGTGGTCCTGGCGCCCGGAGTTCCGCTCGCACTTCACCAAGACGCTGCTGACGCGCGGCGACATCTCCATGAGCGGCTCGCGCGGGCCGCTGCAGTACACCTTCGGCCTCGACAACGGTTCCAGCCGCAGCGGCGCCGGCGGCGGCACCACGATCTACAACGCCGACCGCAGCCTGCGCGAGACGCGCTGGGACATCTGGACCACGGAGTACGAGGCGCCGCGCGTCACCACGCGCCTGGTCTACGACGGCCCGGGTACGGACGTGGGCAACTTCAGCGCGTCCTACCAGCGCATCGACTACGACTTCATCGAGAACGGCCAGCGCAGCGGCCCGGGCCTGGCCGACCGCGAACGCGACGTGGAAGTGACCGAGGGCGGCTACAACTACGAGATCGGCGGCGACTACGAATTCGGCCTCGGCGGCGGCCGGCTCAAGCTCATCGGGCTGGACCGCTTCGGCCATACGCCGTCCACGCAGGACGTGCTGGTCACGCCCCTCGACGGCGGCACGCGCACCGGCAGCCGCTTCGAACGCACCAGCGACGAACGCGAGCGCATCGCGCGCAGCGAGTACCGCTGGAAGCAGGGCGTGGCCGACTGGCAGGTCTCCGCGGAAGCCGCGTTCAACAGCCTCGATTCGGTCGCCGCGCTGTGGGAACTCGGCACCGACGGCAGCTACGTGCCGGCGGAGCTGTCCGGCGCGACGGCGACGGTCGAGGAGGATCGCTACGAGCTGATGGGCACCTACGGGCGGCCGCTCGGCGAGACGGTGACGCTGCAGGCGTCGGTCGGCGGCGAATATTCGAAGCTCACCCAGGCCGGCGAAGGCGGGCTCACGCGCAGCTTCACCCGGCCCAAGGGCAGCGTTTCGCTTGCTTGGAAGGCCACGCCGGATCTCGACGTGAGCGCGCGGCTGCGCCGCCGCGTCGGCCAGCTCAACTTCTACGATTTCCTGGCCACGGTGAACCTCACCGACGAGCGCGAGAACGCCGGCAACCCCGACCTGGTACCGCCGCAGAGCTGGGAGCTGGACCTGGAAGCCACGCGCCGGCTCGGTGCGTACGGCAGCACGTCGCTGCGGCTCTACGCGCATCGCATCGACGACATCGTCGACACCATCCCCATCGGTGTCGACGGCGAGAGCCCCGGCAACATCGACCGCGCGCGCCTGCATGGCGTCGAATGGAAGGGCACGTTCAACTTCGACCCGCTGGGCTGGCGCGGGGCCAAGCTCGACGCACGCTTCCAGGCGCAGGACACCGCCGTGCGCGACCCGCTCACCGGCGAGGAGCGCCGCATCAGCGGCAGCCTGATCCGCTTCTGGCAGCTCGGCCTGCGCCACGACGTGGCCGGCACCGACTGGGCGTGGGGCAGCAACGTCAGCCACGAGGAATACGCACGCAACATGCGCCTCACCGAGGACGGCCACCAGTGGGAAGGCCCGATCTGGGGCAGCCTTTTCGTCGAGCACAAGAACGTCTACGGCCTCACCGTGCGCGCCACCGCCGGCAACCTGCTCGGCGCGCGCAGCTATTACGACCGCACGTCCTACGTCGACCGCCGCGGCGGGCCCGTGGACTTCTACGAGGATCGCGATCGCCTGATCGGGCCGATCTTCTCGTTCAC
>CAZNRZ010000027.1:2339-10790 GCA_964575535.1 uncultured Lysobacter sp.
GGGAAGTTCTGAGGGATGGGCGGCGCGGGATGGTCGGGCGTGCCGCCGGGTGAAATCCGGTGTTCGGTCGTGTGGCTGTGGTGAAGCCGGGATGGTCGGCCATGCGGTCGAAACACGGGACGCGGGACGCAGGACGCAGGACACGAGGCGCAGGACGTGGGATGGGCTGGACACTTGTCGTCCCGAGCGCCGCGGGATCGCACGCGACGGTTCCCCGCTGCGCTCGGGATGACAGGCGAAGGGCTGGCGCATCCGTCGGATCGGTATGGCCGGAGATCGCCTTCGGTGCAGCTCGCGACTGCGACCTCGACGTGGACCTTATGCGTGTCCGTGTTCGCGATCGTGCCCGCGGTCGCAACGACGCACGGCACCTGTAGTCGGCCCACCCGCCGTCAGCTGCGGAGCACTCGCAGGTTGCCGGCAGCCCACGCCCGTCACCCAAAAAAAGGGCCCGGCAATGCCGGGCCCTTCGCACGACACCGGGGATCGATCAGAAACCGCTGACGTCGAGCCGCCCGCCGCTGCTCACGCGGCCCGCGCAGGACGCGGTCGGCACCGCGGAACCCAGCAGCCCGGCCTTGACCTGTGCCGCGCTGGCGCTGGGATGCGTGGCCTTGTACAGCGCAGCCGCGCCGGAGACGTGAGGCGTCGCCATCGAGGTGCCGCTGTAGCTGGCGTAGGACGAGGACGGCGTGCGGCTGCCGCGCGCCGGACGACCCGGGACGGTGGACCAGATGCCCGAACCCGGCGCGCAGATGTCGACGGTGCTGGCGCCGTAGCTGGAGAACGAGCTCAGCGCGCCGCTGCTGGTGATCGAGGCCACGGCGACGACGTTCGCGTTCGGATATTCGGCCGGGTAGCAGGACGAGCCGCTGTCGCAGTTGAAGGCGTCGTTGCCGGCAGCGGCGATGAACAGGATGCCCGCCGTGTTCGCGCGCTCGATCGCGTCCTGCAGCGCCTGCGAGAAGCCGCCGCCGCCCCAGGAATTGTTGGTGGCGACGAGGTTGAGGCCGTGCCGCGTCTTGAGGTCGGTCATGTAGTCGACCGCCTTGACCGCGTTCGCGCTGGTGCCGCCGCGGCGGCCGAGGAACTTGGCGTTGACCAGCTTCACCGACCAGCACACGCCCGCGACGCCCTTGCCGTTGCCGCCGACGCCGCCGATGGTGCCGGCCACGTGCGTGCCGTGGTCGTCGTTGGTGCCGTCGAAGACGCTGTTGTTGCCGCCGTCGAAGTCCCAGCCGTAGACGTCGTCGACATAGCCGTTCGCGTCGTCGTCGATGCCGTTGCCGGCGATCTCGCCCGGGTTCTTCCCCGCGTTCGCGGCGAGGTCCTCGTGGCCGTACATGTAGCCCTCGTCGATGACGCCGACCCACACATCGCCGCACTGCGTCTTTCCGTTGCCCCAGGCCTCGGCGGCCTGCGAGCCGAAGGCGTTGGCGGGGCTGCCGGTGTCGCCGTACATGCCCCAGAGGCTGCCGTTCGTGTAGTAGCTGTCGTTGGACGTGGCCGCGTGCTGGTAGATCCAGTTGGGCTCGGCGTATTCGACGGCCGGGTCCCCGCTCAGCGCGCTGACCGCCGAGGCGACGTCGACACCCGCCGGCAGGCGCAACAGCACGGTTTCCGCGCGGCGCGCGGTGGCCGCGCGCAGCAGGTCGGCGCGGGAGGCGCCCAGGCCGCGCTGCACGGCGCTGCGCGAGGCGGGCGATGCGCCGTCGCGGTACTTCACGATGAGCTCGCCGGTGTGCGGCCGTCCGGCCTTCAGCGAGGACAGCACGAGGTCCGGGCGGCCCGCCGCCCACGCCGACGCGGACGCGCCCAGACCGGCCGCGACCAGCGCCGCCATCGTGCCAATGCGAATTGCGGTTTCCATGTCTCACTCCGTGCAGGTGATGGACGACTCCCCATCGGCTTATGGCACGGACGCCGGCCCTGGAAAGCGGCAGCGAAGCGGCGGGCAGCATGGCGCCGGCGCGTCATCGCGTTGAATTCCAAGGGCTTTCCTTGCGGGGCCCGGTGCGCCACCGACGGAATGTGCCGGCCACGCACCACGCGGGCCGACGAACGGTGGCCTCCGCGATACACGCGTGAAACGGATCACAGTTTTCCTGCTGCGGCGCAACATGCTGCCGCGCCTTGTCGCCGCATGTCGACGGCGTCCTCGCCAGACTGGCCGCATGTCCGAGCCCTCCACGCGCGTCGATGCAACCAGCCCGCCCTACGACTTCGCGCCATGGGCCTGGGCGGCCGTCGCCGCGACGCTGATCGCGCTCTGCGGCATCGCGCTCGCGCACGCGCTGCGCCACCACCCGGCCACCGCCGCGGCGCGGGCCGCGGCCGAACTGCGCGCGATGCCGGCGCCCTACGCGATACCGGTGCCCGTGCATGGCGTGGAAGCCCGGCGCATCGCCGACACCTTCGGCGCACCGCGCGGCCGCGACCGCAGCCACCAGGGCGTCGACATCTTCGCCACACGCGGCACGCCCGTGCTGAGCGCCACCGAGGGGCTGGTGGTGTCGGTACGCGATACGGGCCTCGGCGGCCGGCAGGTGTGGGTGCTCGGGCCCGGCCACGAGCGTCACTACTACGCCCACCTGGACGACTGGGCACTGGCCCTGCGGGCCGGCGACCGCGTACGCCCGGGCACCCAGCTCGGCACGGTGGGCGATACCGGCAACGCGCGTGGCACGCCCCCGCACCTGCACTACGGCATCTACACCGCGACCGGCGCGATCGACCCCCTGCCGCGACTGCGCGCCGGTACCACGGGCGAGTGACTCACATCCGTTCGATGCGCGCGGCGAAGCAGCCCGGCCGCGCGAAATGTGCATGCACGACGTCGACATGCGCTCCGGCGAGCATGCGTTCGATGACCGGCGGCGCGGCCTCGCCGTCGGCCACGTCGGCATCGAGCAACATCCCCTCGCGATCGAACGCGCGCAGCGAGAGCAGGCGGCGACGCATCACCCGGGGCAGGCGGCCCTCGACGATGCGTGCCGACGTCGCGCCTTCCTCGACGTAGACCGCATGGCTGGCGTGGAAGGGCGATTCGGCGGGCTGGTGCACGTGGTGCACGAGCAGTGCGGTGGCACCGACGGGAAGGTCGCGCAGCGACGCACGATCGGGCACGCCAGGCGCGGCCTCGACGGTGATGCGCCGCGCGCGCCGCGCGGCCAGCGCCGCGTCCGGCAGGCCGTAGAGATCTAGAAAGGGCGCGGGGTCGAGGCCGACGACGCGGAAAGCCATGGCGATGCTCCGTGACCGGGAGCCGCAGGGTGACGTCGGCCGGGACGGCATGAAATCCGGATCATGCGCACGCGGCGACACCGCGCTGCGGGGCGCAGGCTATCGTCCCCGCATGACGCCTCACTGCCCCGCCGCCCGTTCCGCGCCCCGCACGCGCCTGCTCGCGCTGTTCGCCTCGCTCCTCGCCCTCGCGGGCTGCCGCGAGCCCGGTCCCGAGCCACCCAGCCCGGCGGACGTGCGCGGGCGCATCGTCCAACTGCTGCCCGTGGCGATCCCGGACCGCGCCGGCTGGGCCACCGACATCTACGCCGCGCTCGCGGCACTGGAGATCGAGCCGTCGATGCAGAACATCTGCTCGGTACTCGCGGTGACCGAGCAGGAATCCACCTTCAATCCGGATCCGCCGGTGCCGGGCCTGGGGCGCATCGCCATCGGCGAGATCGAGAAGCGCGCGCAGAAGCTGGGCGTGCCGGCGCTGGTGGTGCGCGGCGCACTCAAGCTCGATTCGCCCGATGGACGCACATGGGAGCAACGCCTGGCATCGGCGAAGACCGAACGCGAGCTCAGCGAGATGTTCGAGGAACTCGTCGATACCGTGCCGCTGGGCAGGCGCCTGCTGGGCAACTCGAACCCGGTGCGCACCGGCGGGCCGATGCAGGTGGGCATCGCCTTCGCCGAGGCGCATGCGCGCGACCGCCCGTATCCGTACACCGTCGAAGGCTCGATCCGCCGCGAGGTTTTCACGCGCCGCGGTGGCATGTATTTCGGCATCGCCCACCTGCTCGGCTATCCGGCGTCCTACGAGCGCCCGCTCTACCGGTTCGCCGATTTCAACGCAGGCTGGTACGCGAGCCGCAATGCGGCTTTCCAGCATGCGCTGTCGATCGTGTCGGGCATTCCTCTGGAACTGGACGGGGACCTCGTGGTCCACGGCAGCGACGCGGTGGGCGCGACCGAAACGGCGGCGCGTGCGATCGCCACGCGGCTGGACATGAGCGACGGCGCGATCCGCCGCGCGCTGGAGCGTTCGCAGTCGCAGCGCTTCGAGCGCACGGAACTCTACGAGCGCGTGTTCGAGATCGCCGAGCGCATGGAAGGCCGGCCGCTGCCGCGCGCGCACGTGCCGCACATCCGCCTGCAGAGCCCGAAGATCAGCCGGCGACTGACCACCGAGTGGTTCGCCACGCGCGTGGACACCCGCTACCGCCGCTGCATGGCGCGCGCGAAGCCCCTCTGGACCTGATCGCGTTCCCGCGGGGCGCTCAGGCGAGCACGACCCGGTCGCGGCCGCCCGACTTGGCCGCGTAGAGCGCGGCGTCGGCGCGCGCGAGCAGCGCGTCCACGGTGTCGCCCAGGCGCGCAAGCGAGACGCCGATCGACACCGTCACCACGCCCTGCCGCACGCGGATGCCCTGTCGCACCGCCGCGTTCACGCGTTCGGCCACGGCGAGCGCGTCGTTCCGCGACGTGGCCGGCATCACCAGCACGAACTCCTCGCCGCCGAAGCGGAACAGGCGATCGCCCGGGCGGATCACCCGGCGTACCAGCGCGGTGAACTCGACGAGGACGCGGTCGCCCGCCGAATGCCCGTGCGCGTCGTTGATGCGCTTGAAGTGGTCGAGGTCCAGCAGCGCGATGGCGGTATCGCCCCCGACGCCCGGCACGACCAGCGGTGCCAGCGCATCGTCCAGCGCGCGCCGGTTTCCGGCGCCGGTGAGCGCGTCGCGGCTGGCGAGCTGCTCCAGCCGCAGGCGCAGGGACTGCACGTGGGTGCTGGCGACCAGCGCGACCAGGCACGTGAGCGAGAGCGAGACGGACATCGACGCGGCCATCTCGGCATCGCCCATCGACGCCAGCAGCACCGACGCATAGGCCACGCCGATACCGGCGATCACCGTGGCGTGCACGCGGTCGGTCACGGCGAACGTGCCCAGCAGAATCGGAAACAGCCAGGCCGCGCCGTCCTCGCCGAGCAGATGGATACGGGCAAGCGAGCAGGCCACGCTGGCCGCCGCCATGAACGTGCCCACGCCGGACGAATTGCGCACCCGGTGGCCCCAGGCGAGCGCGCCGGCCAGTGCCAGCGCCCAGGCGACGTTGACCGCGGCCACCGCCGTCTGGCCGTTGCTGTAGCGAAGCAGCGCGATCGCCGAGAGCATCGCGATGCCGAGCAGGCCCAGCCGCAGGCGCAGCGCGCCGCGGAAGGCGGAGTCGATTTCGCGGATGCTGGACGGATTCACCGGGGGCTCCTGGCCACGGCCGGCAGCAGGCGGGCGTGGCGGCGGGAGCAGGTTATCGGCGTCCGCTCGCGCGCCCGCAGCGCGCTGCGCCGGACTGCGACGGCGTCCGCAGCCGCCGATGCCCGCGGTTCATCCGCAGTGGAATCAGGCCCTTGCGCGGCTGATCGACAGCCCGATCAGGCGCGAGACGACCACCGCGATGTAGCCCACGCCCGCGGCCTGTTCGAGCATCACCAGCACGCGCGCCTGCGCGCCCACCGGCACGACGTCGCCATTGCCCACGCCCGACAGCGTCGAGAAGCTCAGGAACAGCAGTTCCAGCCATTCGCGCGGCCGCTCCGGTTCGACCATGCCGGCGAAGCTGCCGGGGTACCACGCCTGGCAGACGTAGAAGGCGTAGGCGAATCCCCAGGCCAGCAGGGTGAACGTGGCGCCGGAGGCGAACAGCTCGTCGGTGGTCACCAGATGGTCGTGCAGCATGTAGGCGATCAGGCTGCCGGCGGCATAGAAATACAGCGCGGACTCGAGCATCGCGGCCCACGCGACCAGCTCCGGGCGGTCGAAAACGATCGAGACGGCCGAGAGCGCGATCGCGGGGAACGCCAGGGTCCAGGCGATCCAGTTCGCCGCCGCGCTCCTTCGCACCACCCATACCGCCAGCGGCACCACCACCAGTGCCACCGCGCCCAGCAGCACGCGCCCCGAATGGGTGCCGTCCACCAGCGGGTAGAGCAGCAGGCTCAGCAGCTGCGCGGCCAGCAGCAGCGCGGAGGGGTGGTCGGCGAGGCGCGGCAGCACGCGGCGCGGGGCGATTCGGATCATCGGGGTCTCGCGGCGGTCGCAGGCGTGATGATGCGCCGGCGTGTCGCCGCGCGTAAGCCGGCGCGGGCGCGTGCAGGCCATCGCACCCTTCAGCATGGGCGGCATGCGCCGATAATCGGGGCGACCCCGGTGTTCCGCCGACCTGGCTGCCTCCGTGCCCGCGCTCCCCGCCCGCCTGCTGCTGTCGATCCTGCTGCTGCCGCTCGCGGCGTTCGCGCGCGACGACGCGCCGACGCGCGAGGGCCGCGCGCGCCGCGCTGCGGTGGATCCCGCGACGCTCACCGTCGAGCCGATCTCGCGGGTAGTGATCGACGCCGACCGCGACACCGTGCCCGACCGCCGCGGCAAGCCCGCCCGCGTGCGCGGCGTCGTGGTGGTGCCCAGCGGCGTACTGCGCGACCGCGACTTCCAGGTGCTGATCCAGGACGAGACCGGCGGCATCGGCCTGTACAACCGCCGACCGCAACTCACGCTCGCGGCCGGCGACGTGGTCGAGGCCTGGGGCGAGGTCAGCCAGTTCAAGGGCGCCGTGCAGCTGCAGGACACCGTCGTGCGCCGCATCGGCCACGCGCCCCTGCCGCCGGCGCGCGTGATCGCGGTCGCCGAGGCCGACAGCCCGCGCCACATGGGCCGGCGGGTGCGGGTGGAAGGCGTCGTCGGCGAGCTGATGCTCGACAGCTACGGGCTGCTGCGCCTGAGCGGCGACGATGGCGGCGTGGTCTCACTCTTCATTCCGCCGCCGCTCGCCGCGCGCTTCGACTGGAAGAAGTACCCGCGCGGCGCGCGAGTCTCCGCCACCGGTGTGCTCTCGATCTACAAGGCGGCCTGGCCCTACGACGGCGGCTACCAGCTGGTAATGAGCGATCCCGCCGACCTTGCGGTGCTCGAGCCGCCGGCGCCCGCATGGCGCGCCTGGCTGGCCTGGGCGGTGCTCGGGGGGCTGGGCGTAGTCGCGGTGGGCGGGCTGATGCTGCTGGTGCTGCACCGCCGCCAGCGTGCGCGCGAGACCGAACTGCAGACGCTCGCCGCGCTGTCCACCGCGCTGGCCAGCACGGATCTCGACGGCGGCCAGCTCGCGCGCAATGCCTGCGGCATCCTCACCGCCTACGGCGTCGCCGAGGCCGCGATGGTGCTCGCCTTCGACGACGCCAACCGCCTGCGTCCGCTGGCCACGGCGACGACCGACCCCGCGCTGGGCGCGATGCTCGAGTCGGCGGAGGCCATCGGCCCGGTCGAACGCGGCGGCGAGCTGCCGATGCGGGCGATCGAGGCGCATGCGTCGGCGAACGGCCTCGGCCTGCTCGCGGCGCATCCGTTGCCGGGCACCGCCGGGCCGCTGGGCGTGCTCGTCGCGCTGTCGCCGCGCAGGCGCCGCGCCAACCGCATGCAGGAACGCACGCTGCTGTCGGCCGCGAAGCTGCTGGCGATGGCGATGGAGAACCGGCGCACGCACGAGCGCGCGCAGCAGGAGCGACTGGAACTTCAGCAGCTGGTGATCACCGACGAGCTGACGCGCCTCTGCAACCGCCGCTTCCTCGACGAGTACCTGCGCGTGCAGATCCCGCTCGCGCAGCGCCGCGGCGGCGGGCTGGCGTTCCTCGCCATCGACATCGATCACTTCAAGCGCGTCAACGACACCTGGGGCCACGATGCCGGGGACCGCGTGCTCGCCGGCGTGGCCGCCGAGCTGCGCGCCGCCAGCCGCAGCGGCGACCTGCCCGTGCGCCTGGGCGGCGAGGAATTCCTGTTCGTGGTGGCCGAGCACGAGATCGACGGCGCCCTCGCCTTCGCCGAGCGCCTGCGCGCGGCGATCGCCACGCTCGGGTTCGACGACGTGCTGCCCGGCGCCGGCCTGCACGTGACGGTGTCGATCGGCGTCGCGATGTTCGGCCTGCACGGCGACAACGCCGCCAGCCTGCTGCGCGCCAGCGACGAGGCCATGTACGCGTCCAAGCGCGCCGGCCGCGATCGCGTGACCCTGTCCACCCGCATCGAGGCCGCCGGCGCCTGAGCGACGACGGGGCGCATCGGGCTCGGCCGTACTGTCGAGCGAACGGCCCGCACGTCGCGCATACGGCGAATTCGGCGAGGCGATGAAAGCGCGACGCGCCGCGCTTTCACCGCATCCCGACGGCCCCCGGCCATG
>CAZNRZ010000027.1:10890-17385 GCA_964575535.1 uncultured Lysobacter sp.
GCGCGACGCGCCGCGCTTTCACCGCATCCCGACGGCCCCCGGCCATGATCGACGCATCCGGCCGCAGCGGGCGGCGACGAGGTGCATGGCATGCGTGGACAGGTGGAAGTGGGCCAGATGGTGTTCGTCGCCGACGGCGA
This sequence comes from uncultured Lysobacter sp., assembly GCA_964575535.1. Classification (GTDB taxonomy): domain Bacteria; phylum Pseudomonadota; class Gammaproteobacteria; order Xanthomonadales; family Xanthomonadaceae; genus Cognatilysobacter. The sequence continues at coordinate 11,031 of CAZNRZ010000027.1, forward strand.
GATGGGCGTGGGCGGCGTGCGCGAGGTGCGCGAATCCGACCTCGTGGTGAACATCCAGAACGCGGGCGATTTCGTGCTGCCGCTCGACGCGGTGCGCGACGTGCACGACGGCAAGGTCGTGCTGGACCTGCAACGGCTGGATGCATCGGTGATCGAAGCGCTGCGCCACGTGCACGACGCCGAACTGCCGGAATTCGCCGCGCTCGATCCGCGCGACGGCACGCCCGACGGCGCGGCGCGCCACTGAGCGGCCGCGGTTCATCGGCGGCCGGGGCGCGGCCGATATCCTTGCCGCCCCGCCGCGCTGCATCCGCGAGACATTCCGATGACACGAATCGCCCTGATCTGCCTCCTTGCCGCACTGCCGGCGACGGGCTTCGCGAGCAGCTTCGCGGGCACCACGGGCGGCACCACCGCCAACGGCGCGTCCAATACCTCGGGCAGCACGTCGGGCGACGACAAGATCGTGATCGAGGCCCGTGACGACGCGGCGGCATTCGTCGCGAGCGAGGGCCGCGTGCGCGGCGCGCGCCTGGAGGCGGCGCTGCGCCTGCTGCGCGGAACGCGTGCCGATGCACGCGACGCCAGCGACATGGACCTCGCGCGCGCCATCCTCGCGCGCTGATACGCCGCAGTACCGCGTGCCATCGCGATGAGCCGACAGCGCAGGCTGCGTCGCGCGGGCGCGCTGCTGCTCGCGGCTGCGGGGGCAGTGGCGACGCCGCTGGCCGGCGCGCTGGAACTGGCGCAACGTGTCGACGCACTGGAAACCGCTGAAGCCGAAATGGCACGACGGGTCGTCGAGGACGTCGGCGCGCGCCTGCCTGCCGCCTGGCGCGACGCGCTTCCACCGCGGGTCGACATCGACTGGCGCGACGACCTGCCCGACCACGTGCATGGACGGGCCCTGCACGATCGCGTGCTGATCCGTCGCGGGCTTCTCGCGGCGCCAGCGACCGGCGACGCGCCGCATCCCGCGGCTGTGGCGCTCGTGCACGAACTCGCGCACTTCTTCGATCGCAGCGCCGCCGGCGGACTCTCGCGCGATGCGCGCCTGCTCGATCTGGCCGGCTGGCAGCGCACGCCGTTTCGCGGGCGCGCACGCCACAGCACGCTCACGGATCGCACGTCGGACCCGTACGAGCTGGCGAATCCGCGCGAGTTCGTCGCGGTCAACCTCGAACGCTTCCTGTTCGACCCCGAGTTCGGCTGCCGTCGGCCGGCGCTGTACCGGCACCTCGCCGCGCGCCTGCAGGCATCGCCCCGCGTCGCGCCCTGCGCGCCCGCCCAGCCCTTCGTGCAGGCCGATCCGCGGCCCGATGCGGAGTCGGCACCACTGCTGGAGATCGACCCGGCCCGCGTGGTCGGCGTGGACTATCTGCTGGCCGAGCCCACGGGCGCCGTGATGAGCCGCTGGGGCCACGGCATGCTGCGCCTGGTCGTGTGCGCGCCGCACCGCGCGCCCGGCCCGGACTGCCGCCTCGACCTCGAGCACCACCGCGTACTGTCCTTCCGCGCCTTCGTCGACGACGTGCAGATCTCGAACTGGCGCGGCCTCGCCGGCTCCTATCCGTCACGCCTGTTCGTGCTGCCGCTGACGCAGGTCATCGACGAATACACGAAGGTCGAACTGCGCGGGCTGCGCTCGGTACCGCTGCGTCTGTCGCCGGGGGACATCGCCAGCCTGCTCGAGCGCGCCGCGCAGCTGCACTGGAGCTACGACGGGCGCTACTACTTCGTGAGCAACAACTGCGCGGTGGAGACCTGGCGCCTGCTGCACGAGGGCGTGCCGCACCTGCCCGGCATGCAGCGCGCCAGCCTCACGCCCACGGGGCTGCTGCGACGCCTGCAGGCCGCGGGCGTCGCCGACACGTCCGTATTCGACGATGCCGAACGCGCGCGCCGGCTCGGCCACGTCTTCGACTCGCAACGCCTGCACTACCAGGCCATGTTCGATGCGCTGCCACGCGTGCCCGCGCTGCCCGTGCGCGATGCCGAGGCATGGCTGGACCTCGCGCCCGATGCCCGCGCGGCCTGGATCGAGCGCACCGACCTGCGCGCCGCCGCGGCGATGCTCGTGCTCGAAGGCGCGGCGCTGCGCCGCGAAGAGCAGCGCGCGCGCGACGAGCTCAAGCGCCATCTGCTGGCGCGCACGCCGGACGGCGAAAGCGATCGCGCGCAGGCCGTCGACGCGCTGCGCCTCGCCGATCGCCTCACCCGCCCGGCGCTCTTCGCACCGCAGGGCTATGGCATCCCGCAATCGGCCGAACGCGCGACGCTGGCCGACGCGGCGTCGGCGGCAGCGCAGCGATGGCGGGAGGCCGGCGCGCAGTTGCAGGCCCGCGCGCGCGCGTGGCTGTCGCCTACGCGGCGCGCCCGTCTCGACGCCACGGAAGAGAATCTTTCGCGGCTGGGCGCGCGACTGCGCGAACTGCATCGCGCCGATGGCGGCCTCGAGCTCGCACCGGCGTCGCGCTGAACCCGGGCGCTAGTCGTCGTCCTCGAAGTCGATGTCGTCCACACCGGGCACGTCCGCCGCGTCCAGCGGATCGGCGGGTTCGAGCAGCAGGTAGTCGTCGACGTCGGCGCTGCGGATGCGGCGCGATACCGGGTATGCATCAAGCTGCGGCTGCTGCATCCGCTCGAGGAAACGGCTCGCGAACCGCGGGCCGTCGATCCAGTCGCGCACGCGATCCGCGGGAAGGAAGACGGGCCCGTCGGGTACCAGCGGCGCGGGGATCGCATCGTTCGCCGCGGTGAGCACGCTGAAGGTGTAGAGCTGCGGCGCATCGGCCGGCCAGCGGTCCCATAGACCCGCCACGAACAGTACGTCGCCCGTGCGCGACTGGATGAAGTACGGCCGCGCCGGGCGAGCGCTGCGGTCCCATTTGTAATAGCCCGTCATCGGAACCACGCAACGCCGGCTCTCCCAGGCGCTGCGGTAGATGCGGCTGGATGGCGCGCGTTCGAGGCGCGCGGTGACGGTGGTGTACTTGGTCTCCGGCAGCTTCGACCAGCTCGGCACCAGGCCCCAGTCGAAGTCCTCGACGACCAGGCCGTCGCCGCGGTCGAGGATCACCGCCGCCGGCTTGCGTACCGCCACGTTGTAGCGCTCGGGCGAGTCGACGAGCGCACGCGCGACGGCGGCGTCGAGCGCACCGGGTATCGCCTCCGCGAGGAAGGCCTGCGCGAAGCGGCGCACGGCGGCTCAGCGCCTCCCGTCCGCTGCAGTGACTGTGAAATGCATTCCGCGCATGCCCTGTGTGCTGCCTGTCATGACCGCAGCGGATACCACCTGCGCGGTGAGGCGCGCGTCGCGCCGCGCCGCGGCGTGGCGTGGCGGGTGCAGGCGACGGCCCGTTGCACACGGCCGGGCCGCCGACGTCGTGCACGCACGTCCCCTCGCCGAACCACGGACGTATGCTTCGGCCTTTCCGCCCTGGAGCCCCGCATGCGCCGCGCCCTGCCCGCCACCGCCCTGCTCGCCCTCGCCCTCGCCGGCTGCCAGAGCCTTCCCGCGCCCGATGCCCCGCCCGCGGGCGAGCTGCCGTCTGCGCCCGGCGCATCGAACGCGGACGCCCGCTTCGCCGATCTTTCCAGGCGCTGGCTCGACGGCTGGATGCGCCTGAATCCCGTCTACGCCACGCAGCTGGGCGATCACCGCTTCGACGATCGCATCGACGATGTCGGCGCCGCCGGCCGCCAGCGCCTGGTCGACTTCAGCCGCGGTCTGCTCACCGAACTCGAAGCCCTCGACACCGCGCGCCTGTCGCGCGAGAACCAGGTCGACGCGCTGATCCTGGGCAACCAGCTGCGCTCGGACATCTGGAACCTCGAGACGTACCAGGGCTGGGCGCGCGATCCGCAGGTCTATACGGGCCTGGCCGGCGGCGCGATCTACAACCTGATGGCCCGCGATTTCGCGCCCATGCCGCAGCGCCTGAAATCGGCCACCGCGCGCATGGAGCAGCTGCCCGCGCTGTTCGCGCAGATGCGCGCGAACCTCGACCCGGCGCGCGTGCCGAAGATCCACGCGGAGACCGTGGCGAAGCAGCATGCCGGCATCCTGCAGCTGATCGAGCAGTTCATCCTGCCGAACGCTGGACAGCTGTCGGGCGCCGATCGCACGCGGCTCGATGCGGCTGTCGCCACCTTGCGCACGGCCGTCGCCGAACACCAGGCGTGGCTCGACGGCACCCTGGTGCCCAACGCGAAGGGCGAGTGGCGCATCGGCGCGGAGCTGTACGACCGGAAATTGCAGTTCGCGCTCATGTCGTCGCTGTCGCGCGCCGAGATCGGGCAACGCGCACGGGCCGAACTGGCGCGCGTTCGCGACGAGATGTACATCGTCGCGCGCGGCGTGCTCGCCGGTCGCAAGGGCGCGCCGCCGACGCCCGAGAATCCCAGCGACGCGCTGCGCCAGAAGGCCATCGAAGCCGCACTCGAACTCGCGTACGCCGAACGCCCGGCGCGCGATCGCGTGGTCGAGGACGCGCGCGCCGCACTCGACCAGGCCACCGCATTCACCCGCGCGAAGGATCTCGTCACCGTGCCGCCGGATCCGGTGAAGATCATCGTGATGCCCGAGTTCCAGCAGGGCGTCGCGGTGGCCTATGCGGATTCGCCCGGCCCGCTCGACAAGGGCCTGGACACCTACTACGCGATCTCGCCGATCCCGAAGGACTGGACCAAGGAACAGACCGACTCGTTCCTGCGCGAATACAACTCGCGGATGATCCATCTGCTGAGCATTCACGAGGCGATGCCCGGGCACTACCTCGAAGGCGCGCATTCGGCGCGGCATCCGTCGATCCTGCGCGGGGTGCTGCGCTCGGGCCTGTTCGCGGAAGGCTGGGCCGTCTACACCGAGGACGTGATGGCCGACGCCGGCTACCTCGACAACGATCCGCTGTTCCGCCTCGTGCAGCTCAAGTTCTACCTGCGCACGATCGCCAACGCGATCCTCGACCAGGGCGTGCACGTCGACGGCTGGAGCCGCGAACAGGCCATGCACCTGATGATGCACGACACCTTCCAGCAGGAACGCGAGGCCGCTGGCAAGTGGGTGCGTGCGCAGCTGAGCAGCGCTCAGCTGCCCACCTACTTCGTCGGCAGCGCCGAACACTTCGACATGCGCCGCGCGGTGGAAGCGAAGCTGGGTGATCGATTCGACATCAAGGCCTACCACGACGGCGTGCTCTCGCACGGCGCGCCGCCGGTGCGCTTCGTGCGACAGCTGATGCTGGACGAACCGATCCGCTGACGGCCGGTGTCACGCCGCGGGAACGCCCGCGGCGCTACATTCGCGTTGCCAGGGAGCGAAGCGAAGGGCTGAGGTCCGGAGCGAGTACCCTGACGAAGAAGGCCCGTACCGGCGCGAAACGCGCCGCCGGGCCTTCACCTTTTGCGGGATCGACGATCGATATGCGGACCGGGGGTGGATCCGCATCCACCCCTCCCTGCTCGCGCCGCAGGATCGTCAGCCGCGCGGCCCGCCCATCACCGGCAGGATCGCGCCGTTGACGTAGGAACCGGTCACCGGCGACGCGAGGAAGACATAGGCCGGCGACAGTTCCTCGGGCTGCGCCGGGCGGCCCATGTCGCTGTCCTGGCCGAACTTCGCGACGTCCTCGGCCGGCTGGTCGGCGGGATTCAGCGGGGTCCACACCGGGCCGGGCGCGACCGCATTCACGCGGATGCCGCGCTCGAGCAGGTTGCTCGCAAGCGACATGGTGAACGCGTCGATCGCGCCCTTGGTCGCGGAATACGCCAGCAGCTTCGGGCTGCCGAAGCGTGCGGTCTCCGACGACGTATTGATGATGCAGGCACCCCGCTCCATGTGCGGAAGAGCCGCGCGCGCCATGTGGAAGTAGCCGCCGATGTTCGTTTCCAGCGTCTCGGTGAGCAGCGCGTCGGTGACGTCCTCCAGCGACTGCGTGTGCTGCTGGAAGGCGGCGTTGTTGACGAGGATGTCGAGCCGGCCGAATTCGTCGACCACCTGCTGCACCGCGCCGTCGCAGAAGGCCGAATCCTTGACGTCGCCCGCGATGACGATGCAGCGGCGCCCCTCGGCTTCCACGAAGCCACGCGTGGCGTCGGCGTCCTCGTGCTCGTCGAGATGGAGCACCGCCACGTCGGCGCCCTCGCGCGCGAACAGCACCGCCACCGCGCGGCCGATGCCGGAATCGCCACCGGTGATGATCGCGACCCTGTCGTCGAGCTTGCCGCTGCCGATGTAGCCAGGGGCGAGGAAGCGCGGCTCGAGTTCGAGCTCGTGCTCGTTGCCGGGCTTGCGCAGGTGCTGCGCGGGCATCTTTTCCGGTTGGTCGCGATCGCCGGCCTGCACCGGCGACTT
>CAZNRZ010000027.1:17485-20532 GCA_964575535.1 uncultured Lysobacter sp.
GCCTACTGCACGCGCTGCAGCAGCGATTCCGCCACGTCCACCACTTCGCGCAGCTGCTCGGGCTTCTTCAGCACGGTGCAGCCATAGCGTTCCGACAGGCGCTCGATCGAGCTGAGATCGCCCAGCGAGGTGAACACGATCACCCGCGGCTTCTCCGGCAGCTGGTCGACCGCGGCGAGCACGCCCCAGCCGTCCACGTCCGGCATCATCAGGTCCGAGACGATCAGGTTCGGGCGCAGGCCCGCGCCCATCATGCGCAGCGCGATCTCGCCGCTTTCGGCCTGGAAGACGCTGTGGCCCTCCATTTCGAGCAGGTCCGCCAGCATTTCGCGCACGCGCGCGTTGTCGTCGATGACGAGGATCTTCGTTTCCATGTGGCCACGGCCGGTTGGGGTCGGGCCATTGGACCGCAGCGACTATTCACCGCGCGTGAGGCCGGCAGCAGCCGCGCCGATCCGTCCCCTCCGTCGAACGGGCCGACAAGGCGATGCCCGACGCCGCATCTCAACTGCCGATCAGGGCCACCACTCCGCCCGCGGACAGCAGCACCAGCGACGCCCACCAGAACAGCAGTGCGAAGCGCCCCGAGGCGCTGCCGTGTTTCCACATGGATCCGGCCATTGCACCGGCATTGGGCCGCCGGCGGAACAGCGCCAGCGAAAGACCGAACAGGACGAGTCCCGCGAGAAACAGGATGGCAGCGAGCGACACGATGGGCGTTCCCCTTGCGATGCGTGCCCAGACTAGCGGCCGTCGCGTAAGTGCCGCGTGGATCCGGCGTGCAGTGCCGGCGCGCAGCGAAAGCGTTAGCGATCCCCGTGATGTGGTCCCTGCGTATGCCGTCGCATGGTGCATTCGTTCGCGCAGCACGCAGCACCCACCCGCGGTGGCGGCCAGGCGCGCGCGTTTCAGTCCCGATCGGCGCGCGTGCCGAAGATCCGGTCGCCCGCATCCCCCAGCCCGGGCAGGATGTAGCCGCGCTCGTCGAGGCGCTCGTCGACCGCGGCCGTCACCACTTCGACATCGGGATGCGCGGCCTCCAGCGCACGCAGGCCTTCCGGCGCGGCGACCAGGCACAGGGCCTTGATCCGCGTGGCGCCGGCCGCCTTCAGCGTGTCGACGGTGGCGATGAGCGTGCCGCCCGTGGCGAGCATCGGGTCGAGGATCAGCGCGACGCGGTCGGACATGCCGCCCACCAGCTTCTCGTAATAGCTCACCGCGGCCAGCGTCTCGTGGTCGCGCTGCAGGCCGACCACGCTCACCTTCGCGGCGGGCACGAGTTCGAGCACTCCCGGCAACATGCCCAGGCCCGCCCGCAGGATCGGCACCAGCGTCAGCTTGCGCCCCTCGATGCGGCTCACGCGCACGGGCCCGGCCCAACCGGCCTCCTCCACCTCCCCGGTGGGCAGATCGGCGGTGGCCTCGTAGGTGAGCAGCGTGGCGACCTCGGCGGCGAGGTCGCGGAATTCCTTGGTGCTCAGACCGGCGCGGCGCATCAGGCCGAGCTTGTGCTGCACCAGTGGGTGACGGACTTCGGTGACGTTCATGGCGGGCTTCGTTGACGGACCGCCGGAGTCTGCCGCATCCGGCCCATTCGCGGCGCCTTGACCGCGCGCTCCGGCGCCTGCGGTTACACCGTCCGCACCTCCGTCGACGGTGCATGCATGAAAACTCCGGGCGAACCCGTGCGCGGCGACACCTATGCCTTCGACTTCGTCACGCTCGAGCCGCGGCCCGAGCGCCCTCGCCGGCTGGTGATCCTGCTGCACGGCGTGGGCGGCGACGAGACGCAACTCGCGGCGCTGGGGGCGCAGCTGCCGGACGATGCGCTGGTCGTGCTGCCGCGCGGACAGCGCTCGATCAGCGGCGACCGCATCGGCTGGTTCCGCGAAGGCCTCGGTGCCGACGGGCCGCAGGTGGTCGAAGACGAGGCCGAGGAAGCCCGCGGCCGGCTCGTGGACTTCATCGCGCGCCTGCAGCAGCGCTTCGACGTGTCGCCTTTGCGCACCGTGCTCGCAGGCTTCAGCCAGGGCGGCGAACTCGCCGCGAGTGCGGCGCTGACGGCGCCCGGCGGCGTCGCGGGCTTCGCGATGCTCTGCGGGCGCATCCTGCCCGAGATCGCGCCCGAGGTGGCTTCGCGCCGTGAGCTCGACGGGCTGCATGCGCTCGTGGTGCATGGCCGCGGCGACGACACCCTTCCCGTCGAATGGGCCACGCGCGCCTCGTCTTGGCTGCGCGATCTGCGCATCGCGCACGAGGTGCGGGTGCACGATGCCGGCCACGAGCTCACGCCCGCGATGGAGCGCGACGTCGTCGACTGGTTCCTCGCCTCCGACAGGCCCTGGATCGCCTGAGCGACGCCCGGACGCGGTGCGTCAGGCCTTGCGCAGGTAGCAGGTCTTCAGCACCAGGCCCTTGATGCGTTCGGAATTGCCCTCGATGTGCTCGGCGTCGTCCTCCACCAGGCGGATGCCGCGGATCACGCTGCCCTGCTTGAGCGGTATCGAGCTGCCCTTGACCTTCAGGTCCTTGATCACGACCACCGTGTCGCCCGCGGCGAGCCGGTTGCCGTTGCAGTCGCGCACTTCGACGCCGGCGGGCGCTGCCGATGCGGGGTCCCATTCGTGCGCGCAGTCGGGACAGACGAGCATCGCGCCGTCGGGATACGTGTTCTCGCCCGCGCACTGCGGGCAGGCAGGAAGACTCGGCATGCGGATACCCCGAACGGAGGGCCGGCATTGTACGTCGCGCGCCATCGCGGGCCGCCCGTCGTGCGCGCGCAAGGCGCCGATCGCGGGCCGGGCAAGCGGCTGCTGAACAGGGACGCGCGAACCCGGTTCTGTTTAGTTCGAATACACCGTCCGCATCGGATTCTCGCCCTGCGATCCCCGCACCGAGACCTGCCATGAAGACGATCACTTCCCTCGCCACCCTGCTGTTCGTCGCCTCATCCGCCTTCGCGCTTCCCGCCGCCGCGCAATACCGCGGCAACGACGATCACGATCGCCAGGAGCGTCGCGACGAGCGTCGTGACGATCGCCGCGAAG
>CAZNRZ010000028.1:0-19712 GCA_964575535.1 uncultured Lysobacter sp.
GCGCCCAGCCCGTACCATGCGAGGCCCTCCCGGCCCGGCACGCCGATGCACGATCTCCTCGCCGCCCTGCTCCTCGGCATCATCGAGGGCGTCACCGAATTCCTGCCGATCTCCAGCACCGGCCATCTCCTGATCGCCCAGCGCTGGCTCGGCCATCGCTCCGACCTGTTCAACGTCGCCATCCAGGCGGGCGCGATCCTCGCGGTGGTGGTGATCTACCGGCAGCGCCTGTGGGGCCTGCTCAACGCGTTCGCCGGCCGCGACGCGGCGGCGCGCTTCGATCCGCTGGGCGTCGACATCACGCCCGCGGAGTGGCGCACCTATGCCTACAAGCTCGGCGCCGCGTTCGCGGTCACCGCGGTGCTCGGCATCCTGGTCAAGCAGCTGGGGTTCGAGTTGCCGGAGACGGTGACGCCGATCGCCTGGGCGCTGGTGATCGGTGCGGTGTGGATGCTGGTCGCCGAGCAGTGGGCCGCCCGCCGCGCGCGCACGCTCGGCGAGCGCACGCACATCACCTGGACGGTGGCGATCCTGGTCGGCATCGCGCAGGTGGTAGCGGGTGTGTTTCCCGGCACCTCGCGCTCGGCGGCGACGATCTTCGTCGCGCTGCTGGCCGGCACCACCTCGCGCGCGGCCGCCACCGAGTTCGCGTTCCTCGTCGGCATCCCGACCATGTTCGCGGCAACCGCCTACGAGCTCATGGACGTCGTGCGCAGCGGCGAGGCCGCGCAGGAGGACTGGACCGCGCTGGCCGTGGCCTTCGTCGCCTCGGCGATCACCGCCTTCGCCGCGGTGAAATGGCTGCTGCGCTACATCCAGTCGCACCGCTTCACCGTGTTCGCGGTGTACCGCGCGGTGCTGGGCATCGCCCTGCTGATGCTGGTGCCGACCGGCGACTGAAACGCGACCGGCGGCTGTAGCGATACGTGCCGGCAGTCCGTCCACGACCAGACGCGACATCAGCGCCGGCGGCGGCGTCGGGCGACTGCCGCCGCCGTCACCGCTCCTCTTCGGATATGCGACACGCCGGTGCGCGCCATGCTCGACAGCGGCGAGCAGCGCGCGCCAGACTCCGGCCATGCACGTCGACTGCCATGCCGAACGGACCCTGCCCTGCACCGCCGGGCAGGCCTTCGACCTGCTCTCCGACAGCGCGCGCTTCCCGGCGTTCTTCACCGGCTGCGGCCCGATTCCCGCGGTGCGCGCCATCGAATGCGCGGGCCCACCGCGCGTGGGCGCGATGCGCCGCGTGCGCAATGCCGATGGCTCGGTGCTGACCGAAACCGTCACCGCGTTCGAGCCGCCGCATCAGCACGCCTACCGGCTGTCGGGCCTGCGCGCGCCGTTCGCCTGGTTGGTGCGGCATGGCGATGCGCAGTGGCGCGTGAACGATGCGCCCGGCGGCGCGCGGGTGACGTGGAGCTACCGCTTCGAACTCACCCATGCCGTCGCCGCGCCGTTGGCCCGCCCGCTGCTGGGCTTCATGACGCTGGCCATGCGCCGCTGCCTGCGCGCGATGGCACGCGAGGCGGCGACGCTGCGGAGCGCGGCCGCATGAGCGAATGGATCCTGCTCGCGCTGGCGCCCGTCTTCCTCCTCTTCGTCGCGGCGGAGGCCTGGTACTGGCGCGGGCGTCGCGCGGTGTACAGCTGGCGCGACACGCTGTCGAACGCGAGCCTGGCGCTGATGCACCAGGGCGCGGACGCGGTGGCCGGCCTCGTCGTGATCGCGGTCTACGCCTGGGTCCACCAGTACCGCCTGTTCGACCTGCCGGCCTCGGGCTGGACCATCGCCGCGCTGTTCCTCGCGCAGGATTTCTTCTACTACGGCTTCCACCGCGCCAGCCACCGCGTCCGCTGGTTGTGGGCCTCGCACGTCACCCATCACTCGTCCGAGCGCCTGAACCTGTCGACCGCGTTCCGGCAGAGCCTCACCTATCCGGTCTCGGGCATGTGGCTGTTCTGGCTGCCGCTGGCGTGGATCGGCTTCGACCCGAAGCACGTGGTGGCGGTGGTGGCGATCAACCTCGCCTTCCAGTTCTTCGTGCACACCGAGGCGGTGGGCCGGCTGGGCTGGCTGGAGAAGGTGTTCAACACGCCCTCGCACCACCGCGTGCACCACGCGCGCAACCCGAAGTACATCGACCGCAACTACGCGGGCGTGCTGATCGTCTGGGATCGCCTGTTCGGCAGCTTCGTCGAGGAGGATCCGGCGGTGCCCTGCGAGTACGGCCTGGTCAGGCCGGTGCGCACGCACAACCCGATCACGCTGACCTTCCACGAATGGGCGGCGATGCTGCGCGACGCGCGGCGCGCGCAGCCCTGGCGCTCACGCCTCGGCCAGCTGTTCGGGCCGCCTGAGCGGGCGCATTCGCAGCGGTCGGACGAGACGGTCGAGGCGGCGCCGGCGCCAGATCGGGCGGCGGTCGGCGCCTGAGGGGCGCGACCCCCGGGGATGACGCGGCGACACCGCGGGCCGGCATTTCGCCGCGTCGCTCAGGGCCTCGCCTGTGCGGCAGCCGTGGCCGGCTCGCTCGTGGACTCCATCGCGGCAGCGCCCTCGCCTTCGGCCGCCGCGGCCTCGCGGGCCAGGCGCGCGGCGGCGAGGTCGAGCACGCGCTCGGCATCGGCCAGCGGCACGTCGTCGGGGCAGCGCGTGTCCGGAAAACCGTAGGCCGGGCGCAGCTCGATGCCGCACTGCACGACGTCTTCCCAGCGGCGCTCATCGATGCCGCAGGTCTCCTCGAAGCGGCGCTGGAACTCGTCGCGGCGGCGTACGAAGCCCTCGCCGCATTCGCGACGCGCGACGATGCGCTCGAGGTCGTCCTGCGCCGCGTTGCGGCCCTGCAGGCCGTAGGTGTCGAGTTCGTCGGTGGTGAGGATGCGCAGGCGCCGGTTGGGCACCGTCATCATCAGGTCGGCCACGGCGAGCGCGACGCCATGGCGCTCGAAGTAGTCGCGCACCAGCGCGTTGACCTCGCGCAGCTCCTCGTTGAGCTCGGCGCGCGAGCTGGCGCTGGAGCGGTCGCGCATCAGCCGGTGCACGCCGACCTTGCCGTCGACGTCGCGCATGTCGGCGGCGGCCAGCACCAGCACGCAGGCGCTGTGGCAGACGGCGCCCTCGCGCACACGCAGCCGCCAGCGCGCACCCGCGAGCGCGTCGCCCGCACGCACCGCTTCCTCGACGTGGCCGCCGGCCGAATCGATGTCGATGACGCGCTCGGGCAGGTCCATGCGCCGGGCCATGGCCGAGACGCGCTCGACCAGCGCGGTGAAGCCGGCATCGATGCGCCCGCTGTACTGCAGGCGCAGCAGGCCGGTGGCCTGGCAGGCGCTCATGGCGTCGACCAGGCTGAAGAATTCGAGCGAATCCAGCCGGCGCGGCTCGTCGTCGCGGTCGTCGCGCTCGCAGCTGATGCGCGCGTCGCCACTGCCCACGCGGGCGGGCGGCCAGCGCGTGCTGGAGAGGTCGTCCTGGGGCTGCGGCTCGGGCTCGGCGCGACGCAGCAGCGGGCCGGTGTCCACCGTGTTGTCGCCCAGGGTGACGGGCGCGGCGGCGGCCGTCGGTGCCTGCGACGGAGCGCAGGCCGCCAGCGCGCCCGCGAAGACCAGCGCGAGCACGCCGCGCGTCGCGCGGATGCCCCGCCCCCCTGTCGACCACCGCTGCCGCACGTCGCCTACTCCCGCCGAATCCGATCCGATTGGATCATGGCAGCGCCGACGTTAACCATCGCAGGCTGCGCTGGTTCAACTAACGGCAGGCTATGTCAGTCCTGCACGTCCGGATTCAGCGAGTAGCTGGCCTGCAGCGTCGCCTCGGCGAGCAGATGACCGTGCATCGCGCGCAGCACGTCGCCGGCGGTGAAGCGTGCCGGCAGCTCGAGGCGCTCGACGTCCAGCGCGAACAGGCGGAAGAAGTAGCGATGCAGGCGCAGGTCGTTCGGCGGCGGGAACGGGCCGTCGTAGCCGAGCCAGTCGCCGGCCATCTCGGCGTTGCCGGCGAACCAGCCGGTGTAGTCGTTCAGGCCCTGGCGGCTGCCGGCGGGGCCGGCGGGCTCGCGCTTGCCCTGCGGCACCACGCCGTCGCTGGCGCTGCCGGCGCGAATCTCGCGCACGTCGGCAGGGATGTCGGCCATCGCCCAGTGCACGAAGTCGCAGCGCGGCTGGTCGACCGGAATCACGACGCCCGGCGCGCCGACCATCTCCGGCACCGTCGGCACGTCGGGATCGATGCACAGCAGGGCGAAGGACTTCGTGCCGGCGGGCACGTCGTCCCAGCGCAGGTGCGGATTGCGGTTGGGGCCGAAGCCCGCGCCGCCTTCGCTGCGCACGCCCGCGGCGAACTCGCCGGGCAGGCGCTGGCGGTGCTGGAAGCTGTCGCTGGAAAGTCGCATGCGCTCCTCCGGTGGTGGCAGGCCGGGGAGCGTACGCGATGCCGTGTCGCCGCCGCCGTCGGCGGCGACGCGGCGATTCGCTCAGGCCTCGTAGCCCAGTCGCGCGGCTACCGGCGCGAGCACGTCGAAGGCCTCGCCGAGCGCGTCGGCGCCCGCGAAGCGGCGCCACTGGCCGGACGGCAGGCGCGCGGGGCCGAGCGACTGCGCCGGCGGCACCGGCACCGGTGCACCCAGCGCGTCGGCCAGCGCCTGCGCGATGGCCCGCGGATCGTTCTCGATGCCGTCGAGGCGGACGACGCGATGCGGGAACAGGTCCTGCTCGACCAGATCCGCCACCTGCGAAAGCACGTCGGCCATCCAGCGCGCGGCCGCCAGCGGCGACTCCATGCGCAGCGGCACCGGGCTGCCGAACACCAGCCAGTCCAGCAGCATGTCGCGCGGGTCGCGCAGCGCCACCATCAGTACCGCCTCGGGCAGGTGCGGACGCAGCGCGAGCAGCAGGGCGTTGTCCCAGGTCAGCAGCCAGTCGAAGACGTTGCGGTCGGTGATGCCGCGGGCGGGCAGCGCCGCGCGCCACTGGTTGACGAGGTAGGCGCCGTCGAGGCGGCCGTCGGCCAGCTCGCGGGCGGTGTCGTAGCGCTGGAACGGATCCTGCGGCGGATTGGCCGAGAGCCGGTCGGTGCGGATCGGCGCGGCGCCCAGCTCGAAGACCCGCGCCACGCGCTCGAGCATGGCGCCGGGCGCGCCCCAGAGCAGCAGCACGCCGGGCGCGTCGTCGGGCAGCGGCGCCAGCGCCGGCCACGGGCCGGCATGGCCGGTGGGCTCGGGCAGCGGCAGCCGCTCGGCGGCGACCTCGGCCTGCGCCGCGGCCCAGAGGGCGATCGCGTCGCCTGCGCGGCCCGCGCGTTCCTGCGCATGGCCCAGCAGCTGGCGAAGACCGCGCTTGACGTTGATGTCGCTCGCCTGCGCGATCAGCCCCTCGATACGGGTGATCGCCGCCTCCGGCTCGCGCTCCATCAGGCCGTCGACCAGGCGCAGCTCGGCCTGGGTGTGGCCGGGCTCGATCTCGACGATGCGCCGCGCGGCGGACTCGGCGCCGTCGCGGTCGCCGGCGGCGTCCAGCGCGGTCACGCGTGCGACCAGCGCGGGCAGGTGGTCGGGCATGGCCGCGAGCCAGCGATCGATCACCGCACGCGCGGCGTCGCCGGCGAAGGGCTCCACCGACAGGCGCGCCAGCCAGAGATCGTCGGAGTCGGCATGCGTGGCGAGGGCGGCGTCGAGCGTGCTGCGCGCGTCGTCCATGTCCTCCCGCGAGGTCCAGGCGTCCAGCAGCGCCGACAGCGTGCGGCGGTCGCCCGGCATCAGCGCCAGCGCGTGCTTGAGGCGGCCGATGGCCTGCTCCGGGCGGCCGGCCTGCAGCTCCAGCTCGCCGGCGAGGCGGTGCAGCGCGGGCGCGGTGGCGGGATCGTCGAGCAGCGGCGCGAGTTCTTCCACCGCCTCCAGCGGGCGGCCCTGCTGGCGCACCAGGTCGGCGACCAGCGCGCGCAGCGCGGGATTGTCGGGCGCGGTCTCGAGCACGCCGCGGAAGGCCTGCTCGGCGAAGGCCACGTGGTCCTGGGCGAGGTAGGCGAAGCCCAGCGCCTGGCGCAGCATCGGCTCCTCGGGTGCCAGCGTGCTGGCCTGCGAAAGGATCGACAGCGCCTGGTCGGGCCGTCCGCGGCGCAGCGCCAGCATGCCTTCGACGGCGCCCACGTGCGGGTGGTCGGGGGCGATGCGCGCGGCGGTGCGCACCAGGCGCTCGGCCTCGTCGAGCTCGCCGCGGCCCAGCGCGAGCTGGGCCTGGATGATGTAGGCGGGGAACTGGTTGGGATCGAGGCCGACGCTGCGCGCGAGCGCGGCCTGGGCGTCGTCGAGCTGGCGGGCCTTGAGCAGCAGGCCGGCGCGCTCGAGGTGCAGGTCGGCGTCCTCGGGGGCGCGGTCGAGCGCGGCGTCGAGCGTGGCCAGGGCGGCGGCATCGTCGCCGGACAGGCGCTGGGCGTGCGCGAGCAGGCGCTGGGCGACGACGTCGTCGGGACGGCTGTCCACGAGTTCGCGGGCCAGCATCAGCGCATCGTCGGCGGCGCCGCGGCGCAGGGCGGCGAGGACGGGGTCGTACATGGAAATCCTGGGTGTGCGCCGGGTGGCGGGTAACCGCGCGATTGTAACGGCGCCGCCGCGGCGGCTCAGCCGTGCGCGTCCAGGCGTTCGGCGACCCAGCGCTCGGCCAGCCCGTGCAGGCGCCAGTCCTGCAGGAAGCCGCAGTGCCCGCCGCGCGCGGTGATCTCCACCCGCGCGCAGGCCGGCAGCGACAGGCGCGCGAAGTCGTCCACCGGGATCACCGGATCGTCCGCCGCGGTGAGCACGTGCGACTCGACGGCGAGGCCGGCCAGGCGATCGCCGGCGAGGGTGTAGCCGTCGAAGTAGCGCTCGAGCGTGCCGAACTCGGTATGGCGCTGCACCAGCCATTCGGTGAGCGGGCCCAGGCGCCGGCGCAGGGTGCGGTCGTCCAGATGCAGCAGCTGCGGGTAGGCCGCGCGCTTCTTGACCAGCGAGGCGCGCCACTTGCGCTCGAAGTAGCGACGGTAGAGGCCGGTGCCGCGGTCCATCACCGCCATCGTCCGCGCCGGGTCGAGCACGGGGCAGACCGCGGCGACGGCGTCGAGCCGCAGGCCGGCCGCGGGCGCGCGCAGCGCCAGGCGCAGGGTGAAGTTGCCGCCCAGCGAGTAGCCGGCGGCGACGAAGCGCCGTGCCGGGAAGCGCCCCGCGACATCCGCGGCCGCGCGCACCACCTCGTCGATGCGGTTGGAATGGAAGATCGCCTCGTTGAGGTGGTGGGTGTCGCCGTGGTCGCGGAAGTTGAGGCGGAAGGTGGCCCAGCCGCGGCCGAGTAGCTCGGCGGCGGTCAGGCGCATGTAGCTGGATTCGGCGCTGCCCTCCCAACCGTGCAGGAGCAGCGCGAGGCCCTTGGGCTCGCCAGTGCGCGGCAGGTCGTGCAGGCCCAGCAGGCGCACGCCCTCGCCGGCGTCGATCACGTGCGGCGTGGTCGCGCCGGTGGCCGCAGCGAGGCGACGCTCGCCCAGCCCGCGTCGCATCGGGCTGGAGCCGAGGATCGTCTGCAGGTGCGGGCTGCGCAGCCCGCGCGGCGGGGTGAAGTCGAGCGGGCGGATGCTCACGCCGCCGGGGCCAGCGCGTCGACGATGCGCTGGCGCGCGAGCTCGGCCAGGCGGCGGCGGCCGTCGGCCTCGCCGGGCTGGATGGGCTCGAGGAAGTGCACGGTGGCGGTGCGCGCCGGCTCGCCGAGCAGGCGCAGGAAATTGGCGGCGAAGCTCTCGCGGCGACCGAAGGCCACCACCTGCTGCGCGCTGGCGTGCTCGCCGTAGACCAGGGCGACCGGCTGCACCGGTACGCTCGCCTCCACCGCCGCGGTGAAGATGCGCGCGTGGAACGGGCCGACCTCGCCACCGCCGCGCGTGCCCCCCTCGGGAAACACGCCGACGGACTGGCCACGCTGCAGGCGCCGCACCATCTCGCCCATCACCCCGCCCAGCGATTCGGTGCTGCCGCGGCGATGGAAGATGGTCTGTCCGCGCGCGGCCAGGTGGCCGACCAGCGGCCAGCGCGAGATCTCGTCCTTGGCGACGAAGCCCATCATCCGCTGCGTATGCAGCATGGAGATGTCGACCCAGCCGACGTGGTTGGCGACGAACATCGTCGCCCCGTCCAGCGGCGTGCCCGCCCGGCGCAGGCGGAAGCCGAAGATCCGCATCAGCCCGGCCTGCCACGCGCGGATCACGCGGTGCTGGAAGGGCTCGCCGCCCCAGCGCCAGCGGCGGGTGGGGCTGGTGAGCAGCAGCAGGAGCAGCGGCAGGTGCACCAGCGCATGCCAGGCCAGCAGCGGCACGCGGATCAGGTAGCGCAGCGCGCGCAGGGCGAAGGCGCCGGGCGCGGCGGCGCCAGCGGGGGAAGTCGGCGCGGTCATCCGCGAAAGCGTACCGGAGCGCCGCGGCGTTTTGCGCGACGCCTCACGCGCCGCGGTCGACCACCGCCAGCGTCAGGCGCGAGACGCAGGCCAGGCGGCCGCGCGCGTCCTCGATGCGGATTTCCCAGACGTGCGTGGCGCGGCCGATGTGCAGGGGCCGGGCGGTGCCGGTGACCACGCCCTCGCGTACGCCGCGCACGTGGTTGGCATTGATCTCGATGCCCACGCACACGCGGTCGTCGGGAACGCAGAGGTTGCCCGCGCTGCTGCCGAGGGTTTCGGCCAGGAGCACGGACGCGCCGCCGTGGAGCAGGCCGTAGGGCTGCTTCGTGCGGGCGTCGACGGGCATGCTGGCGCGCAGGAAGTCGGTGCCGACTTCGGTGAAGACGATGCCCAGCGCCTCGATGGCGGTGCCGGCGGACAGGGCATTGAGGGCGTCGGGCGACGGGCTGTCGCGGAACGGCGAGGCGGAGGCGTCGGCGGAAGTCATCCCGCCACGATAACGGCTCTCCGCCTGCCGGCGGCGCCCCGGTTCAAGCGGGGCCTCAGGCGAAACGGAAGAAGCGCGGCGCGGTCGACTGGGTGACGTAGCGGCGGCTGGTCGCATAGCCCGAGCTCTTGCCGTAGCCGACGCCGAAATCGCGCTCGCGCGGAGCGGCCGGACGGGGGGTGACGACAAAGGGGACGACGGCGGCGGTCGGGGTGCGGGTCGGGGCGGTCTGGGCGTTCATGGCGGCTCCTGGGAAGCGGCGGTGAGTGGGTGTGTTGGTAAAGTACAACACCAACCCGATCCCGCCATGGGCCGGAAGTCACCCCACCGTTGGGCTAGCAGACACGGGCCCGCATAGGGGCCGGGACTTGGCCTGCGGGCAATGGGCCCCGCCCTGCATAGAGGCTCGTTCCGGGCGTGCCCGGGTAGCGGACAGCTCCGCGAGCCGGGTGCATCGCCTGTGTGGCCGTCGCCCAGCGTTTGGACCTGGGGCAGAACGGATGACGTCGCCGGCGCACGAGCCAGTGGGCCGCGTACTCACTTCCCGAGGGGAACAGAGCCTCGGCACGTGACAGACGGATGGGCTCGCCGTGTGGCTGTGTCGCTGTGTCGCTGTGTCGCTGTGTGGCTCGAAGGCTTGCAGCTTTGTGGCTTCGCGAATGCACGGCCGCCACGACCAATCGTGAGACCCGAAGGGCGGCGCGCAGGACGCGCGCCGTTTCCACCCAGCGATCCGGCGCTGCTTGCGAACCTCAGGTTCGCGCGCCGGTGAGCGCCCGCCGCGCTGCGGCGGGCCTAAGGATGCCGAGTGTGGAAATCCCCGCGAACTACCCCAGTCGCGTGCTGTAGATCCGTCGGGGAAAGGCCCTTTCTTTTGGTTACTTTTCTTTGGGCAAGCAAAGAAAAGTGACTCGGGCGCGACAGCGCACGAAACGACTTTGATGTTGCTTCAGGAGACAAACAGCGAAGGGCGAAAGTCACTCGGTTCCCGCCTTAGCGGGAGCGATGACCAAAAGCACCAGCATGAGCAACATCTATGGATCCCCGCTTTCGCGGGAATGACAAGGCGAAGGCGACAGCAGGAATCACCGGATCCGCCTACCGCGGAAATCACGATCAAGAGCAACGCCGAAAGCTACTGCCAGGCTCCCTACCCCGGAGCACCACGAACACCCACCCCGAAGCATCGAAAGCCCCGCAGGAACCCCCGACCTCAGAACGCGATCGGCACCCGCACCATCAGCGTCGTGTCGGGCGTATCGCGCGTGACGCCCACGCCCAGCGAGACGTTGAGGCTCACGCGGTTGTTGAAGCGGTACGAGCCGCCGAGCAGCAACGTGCCCAGCTGCACGCGCACCGCGCCGGGCAGCACTTCGCCATTCGACTCCGTCCGCCCGATCAGCGAATGGTCGTAGCCGATGCTGATCGCGGCCTTCTCGTTGAGCGCCAGGCCCATGCCCAGGTTGAAGCCGACGATGTCGCCGGCCTTGATGTCGCCGATGGGCTCGGTGGTGGTCTGCGGGTTCGGCTCCGGCGCGCCGGTGAGCACGGTGCGCGAGACGCCGCTGCGCTCGAAGTTGTGCAGGTAGCTGAGGCTGCCGAAGAACACCACCGGATCGGAGGCGAACAGCCAGGTCACGCCCGCCTGCAGCGCCTCGAAGCCACTGCCCGTGGGCAGCTCCAGCGGCAGGCCGGTGCCGGTGGCATTGGCCACGCAACGGGTCACGCAGTCGGTGACCACCTCGAACGGATCCTTGCCGGTGCGCGACTTGTAGCGCAGCCAGCCCACGTAGAAGGGCTTGTCGATGCCGCCCTGGTTGATCTGCCAGCGCCCGGTCACCTCGACATCGCCCAGGCCCTTGCCGCTGGCGTTGAAGACCTTGTCCTGCGCGCTGCCGGTGAAGATCTCGCGGCTCACCGTGTCGGAGTTGATATGCACGTAGGGCACGCGCGCTTCGAGTTCGAGGCGATTGGTGACGCCGTAGCGCGCGGCGAGGATCGCCGTGGTCGTGGTCGTCTTGACCTGGCGCACGTCGATCAGGCCGATGAGGATGGCCGGGATCACCGTGTAGCCCACCAGCGCGACGCGCTCGGTCGACGAATAGCCCAGCTGCACCGAGGGCTCGAGCACGAAGCGCCCGGCCGGCGTGAGCACGCCGGGCTGCTGGAAGATCTGCGCGACCTGCGGGCGGGTGGCTTCCTCGGGCGCCTGGCCGACCCGCTCGGGCGTGTCCTGCGCGGCGGTGGCGACGGCGCCGGCCTGCGCGGTCGTCGCCGGAGCCGTGCCGGCGGACACCTGGCCGGCCGCGGCAGTCGGCAGCGCGGCGGCGGAGAGCGTGACCGAGCCCAGCGCCACGGGCGGTGCGGTGGACTCGCCGCCCATGCCGCGCACGCTGCCCAGGCGCTCTTCCAGCAATGCCTGCTTGAGCGCGCCGACTTCGCGCTGCTGTTCGTCCAGCGTCTGCTGCATGCCGTCGAGCTGCGCGGCCTGGGCCTGCACGAGCTTTTCCAGCTGTTCCAGCCGCGCGGCCTCGTCGGCCGCGTGCACCGGCCCGGCCAGCGCGAATGCCACACCGGCGGCGAGGCCGAGCTTCGTCGTGCGACCCGTCATCGATGTCCTCTCATGCAGGCCCTTCCGGTGGCGTCACAGCGTGGGCAGGCCGCCGATCACCGCGCTGGTGATGGTGGCGCCGAGGAGGCTGTCGCGATGGAGCTGGAGCGTATTCAGGCTCACGTCGAGTGAAGTCCGTGCAGAGATGGTCTGCCCGTCCAGCGCGTTCTGGATCACCAGCCCGCGCGTGCCACCGGAGACGACGGTGCCGGCGCCCACCTGCACCACCTGCGAGTCGCGCAGGCCGGCCAGCAGCTGGGCCTGGTCGGCGGTGATGCGCGCGATGTCGGGAATGCGCAGCTGCGTGGAGGACACCACCTCGCCGTTGACGCTCACCACGCGCTCGATGCCGAAGGACACCACGAAGCCGGACGGCACGACGAAGCCGCCGCGCATGCCGTCCAGCCGTGCGGTGTCGATGGGCTTCCATTCCGCGCCGAGCGTGCGGTCGGCCGCCGCCAGCGGGCCGGCGAGCACGAGCAGCGCGACGACGGCGAGGACGCGTGTGTACCTGTTCATCAGATGTCTCCCGGCCCGCGACGCGGCATCACCACGTTCTGCAGGCCCTGCCGGGAAATGCCGGCGTGCAGCGGCGCGCCGGGCGCGGTGCGCCAGTCGCGGTCGCGATTGAACTGCGCCAGGTCGGAGCGGTTGTGCACGACGAACAGCACGCGGTTGTCCCAGAGCGAATCGAACTTCGCGCGCGACATCGCCCGCGTGCCGCGCGCCGGATCGCCCAGCAGCACGCGGCCGCCGCGCAGGCCCTTGACCACCACGAAATGGCGGTAGCCGCGATCGTTGAGCAGCACGATCGCCGGCAGGCCCTGCTCGTCCAGCTTTTCCAGTGGCAACTCGAAGCCGTCGGCCTCGAAACCGCGCGAGGCCAGGAAGCGGCGCATGTCGAGCAGCGAGAAGCCTTCCTTGCGGATGCGCGCCTGGTCGCCGGTGGCGAACATCGCCTCGAACACCTCGGCCTCGGTCACCGGTTGCCCGAAGTGGTAGGTCAGCAGCGTGGCGGTGGCCGCCGAGCCGCAGCTGAAGTCGTAGCGCTGCGGGATGGTCGTGCGATAGCGCGCTTCCTTGAGGCTGGTCACGCGCAGCGAATAGGCCGCGCCGGGCGCGCGCACGTCCAGCGCACCGGCCATCGCGGGAGCGGTGAACGCGCAGGCCAGCAGCAGGGCGAGCGCTGCCCTCATGGCGTCGGCACGAACTGCACGTTGACGATCGTGCTGTTCTGGATCAGCACGTTGCTGCCGCTGTTCTGGATGACGGTGGAAATGCCGGCCGCGTTGCCGAAGGAACCGTCGGCAATGCCGTTCCCGCCGCCGATCACGTTGGTGGCGCTGTTGCCGCCGACGTTGCCGCGCAGGTCCGCGCGGTTGGTGGTGGTGGTGACGTTGCCGTCGCCGCCACGCATGGTGTCCAGGCGCTGCATCGGCACGGCCGTGCCGAAGGCCGGCGTCGCCGGCGCCTGCACGGCCTCCGGGGACGCGGGAATGGATATGGCGTCGCCGCTGTCGGGCAGCGGGGCCGGAATGCCCGTGGCGTCCGCGAACGTCGGCGCGCCTGCGGGAACGAGGGCGTCGAATTCACCGGCGGAAGCCGGCAGGGCCAGCGCGGCTACGAGGGCCGCGAACGGCGCGGCACGGAACATGGGGTGCGATCGCATGGGATGTCTCCTGCATCTGCATCTCCGCTACGGCGAACCGCAGTGGAAGAGGCGGGCGCCCCGGGGGACGCCCGCACGGCAATGCATGCGCCGCGGCACGTGGCCGCGGCGCAGCAGTCGATCAGCCGCCGCCGCCCACGTTGAGGTTGGCCTGCACGGTGACGCCCTGCTGGATCATCGAGGCCGCGCCCGTGTTCTGGGCATTGACCATGATCCCGGCTGCCGCATTCGCGGTGCCGTTCATCTGGTTGGACATGTCGAAGTCGCCGGTGGTGGCCGACGTCGTGCCGCCCATCGCGCCTGCACCGCCATCGCTGCCGGTCGCATCGCCCGGGCCACGCTCACCGGGGCCGAAGCCGTCCCCACCGTCGCCGCCGGCCGCGCTGCCGTTGTTCTGCGCCCAGTTGCCGTTGCCGCCGAACGAGTTGTCGGTGACCGCGCCCGCCAGCACCGTGGTGGCGACCGCCGAGCTCGAGTTGAACGAGTCGGTGGTGGTCTGCGAAGCGGTACCGCCGTTGTTGGCGGCGACGCCCATGTTGTCGGCGCCGGCTGCGCTGTTGTCGCTGTTGTCGCTGTTGTCGGAGTTGTCGGAGTTGTCGCTGTTGTCGTTGCCCGAGTCGGCGATGTTCAGCGAGTTGTCGGAGTTGTCGTTGTACGAGTCGTTCGTCGAGTTGTCGCTGTTGTCGTTGCCCGAATCAGCGATATCGATCGAGTTGTCGGAATTGTCGGAATTGTCGTTGTACGACTCGTTCGTCGAGCTGTCGTTGCCCGAGTCGGCGATGTCGATCGAGTTGTCGTTGCCCGAATCGTTCGTCGAATTGTCGTTGCCCGAGTCGGCGACATCGATCGAGTTGTCCGAATTGTCGTTGCCGGAATCGTTCGTGGAGTTGTTCGAATTGTCGTTGCCCGAGTCGGCGACGTCGATCGAGTTGTCGGAGTTGTCGTTGCCCGAGTCGTTGACCGAGTTGTTGTTGTTGGAATCGTTGGTGGAGCTGTCGTTGCCGGAATCGGCCACGTCGATCGAGTTGTCCGAGTTGTCGTTGCCCGAATCGCTGACGGTCACCGTGTTGTCGTCGGTCGAGCCGTCATTGAACGAGTCGTTGGTGGAGTTGTCGTTGTAGGACTCGGTCGTGTCCTGCGAGAAGGCCGGGGCGGCAAAGCCCAGAGCCAGCAGGACCGCCGTGGTGATGAGGGTTTTACGCATATCCGTTCTCCTGGAGTCGACGGAAAGGGGGGAGGGTCTTGCGCTGATGCGCAGGACTCTTCTCGCAGGAGGCGTGCCAATCGCCTACGGTCGCTCAGGCGCGGGACGGCGTTCGCTAAGTGCCTGTTTCAACGCGTGAAGGATTTGCAGGAATGCGTGATGCATGTCACGCGTGCCACGGAAAGTTTTTCCGCCGGCATGAAATTTCTTCATGCCACGCGGCGTGCCCACGGCCGGTTCGAATGGCGACCGTCGATCAGAGGATCGGCGCCAGGCCCGCTCCGAAGGCGGTGAAGATCCGCGTGATCACGCTCTTGAAGCCGAGCGCGACTTCCGGAAAGTCGCCGACCGCCTCGTAGCACTCGCGAAAGCGCGGGTGATCGGGCGGCAGCGGCTGCGGGCAGTCCGTCGATTCGCGGAATTCGTAGCTGGTGGCATAGCGCCATGGCCAGAAGTCGAACACCGGCAGTTTCTCCGAGACCTTGCCCAGCGAGTAGTTCACGCCCGACAGCACCGGCGGCTTCTCGCGCGGCGCGATGGTCCAGGAATTCGCCGGCGAGATGTCGCGGCCGATGCTCGCGGCCAGTTCGCGGGCAAACGCCGGATCGCGGATCACCACCATCGCCTCTGTGTTGTAGGTATCGCCGCGCGGATCGAAGTTGTGGGTGCCGACCACGCCTACGTCCCCGTCGATCACCAGCGACTTGGCGTGCATGCCCATGCGCACGCCGGCGCGCTTGAGCGGCACCGGCGAGATCGCGCGGCGGCTGCCGTAGGCGAGCGCGGCGAATTCGCGTTCGAGCGGGCGGCGGTAGAGGCGGCGCGCCCGGTCGCGGCCGACCACGCTGCGGCGATCGTACGAAGGCGGCCGCGCCGTGGCCGGTGGCGGGCGCGTGCCGTTGGCCACGGCCGGATCGACCGCGCCGGTGGTGGCCACGTCGATGGGCGCGTCGAGCGGGAACGGCTTGTATTCGTAGATGTTGAAGCCGAGGTCGCGCAGGTAGCGGCGCTTGTACTTGTACGACACCGCGTAGGCGATGAAGGCGTCGGTGGCGGCGAGGCTGTTCGTCGACACGATCACCCGTGGCGGCTCCGGCCGCGCGCGCAGCTCGCGGAACATCGCGCGCGCCGGATCGGAGAGCACCAGGTAAGGCGTCTGCAGCATCACCCGCTCCTGCGCGCCAAGGATCAGCTCGCGCAGCGCACGGCTGGCCGGCGAGAGCGCGTCCTCGCCGGTGCGCTTGTCGGGCGGATCGGCGACGTAGTCCACCTCGCCCACCGGCAGCACGCGCGTCACCAGCCGCTCGTGTACCAGCAGCGGATCCTCAGCGAGGTCGCTGGCGGCCTGCACGCGCTCGGGGCGCGCGGGCGCGGCCGGCGGCAGGGCGGGCACGCCGTCGCGCAGGATCAGCCGTCCGACGTCCGACAGCCGCTGCACCGGCACCGCGCGCACGTCCGTCCAGTAGCGCTCGAAGTCGACCGCCATGTCGCGCGCGGCCGGGCCGGCGACCATGAGGTCGCGGTCGCGGAAGTTGTACTCGGCGTCCCAGTCGTAATAGTCGTCCTGGTAGTTGCGCCCGCCGCTGATGCCCACCGCACCGTCGATCAGCAGCAGCTTGTTGTGCATGCGCTGGTTGAGCGCGCGCCAGCAGCAGAGGCCGGCCAGCACGTACTGCGGGTAGCTGATGCGCGCGCGGCCGAGCACCGGGTTGTAGACGCGCGCCTCGAAGTTCGCGTGCACGCCCGAGAGCGCCGCGAGCGTCTCGACGCGGCGCAGCGCCGAGAGCTGGTCCATGAGCAGGCGCACGCGCACGCCGCGGCGCGCGGCGGCGATCAGCTCGTCGAGCACGAAGCGGCCGGCATCGTCCTCGTCGAAGATGTAGGTCTGCAGGTCGATGGAGGTGGTGGCGCTGCGGATCAGGTCCACGCGCGCGAGCAGCGCGTCGCTGCCGCGATCGAGCAGCAGCGTGTAGTGCCGCGGGGCCCCGTCGGTGGACTCGGCGAAGGCGCGGCCGGCCAGTTCGTGCAGCTGCGAGGGCCGTGCGCAGGCGTCGTCGCGTTCGCAGTCGACCTGCGCCGGGCGCGCGGCGACCACCACCGCCTCGACCTGCTGCGCCTGCCGCGGCGACAGCCCCGCGCAGCCCTGCAGCAGCAGCGCGAGCAGCAGCGCAGCGACGGCGGGAAGGCGGCGGTCAGTCGTCGAAGCGGACATGCAGTCGGAAGCGCACGCGGTCGGCGAGCGCCCATCGCCAGCCATCGAGGCCGTAATCATCGCGGCTCACCCGGCCCTGCGCGAGCACGGGGCAGTCGTGGCCGGGGCGTTCGCAGGTCGACGGCGCCAGCACGAAGCGCTCGCTGCGCTCGACGCCGCGCAGGCGCAGGCGCCCGGGAAGATCGCCGCCGGCGCGTGCCAGCTCGGGCGGATAGGGATCGGAAACGAACTCGATCCACGGGTGGCGCACGGCGTCGAACAGCTGCGGCCCGCGGGCGAGCGCGGTGTAACGCTCGGACTCTCCCACCCGCACCTCGCCCGCGGCCAGCTTCACGTGCACGCGGCGGCGGCCGTCGGGCAGCGTTTCCACGCGCCCCTCGTAGGCCGGAAAGCTCCCGCGCACCAGCGCGCCCAGGCGCGTGCGCACGTCGAACTCGATGCGGGTCTGCTGCGGGTCGAAGGCCTGCGCGGCCGCCGGCCTCGCGGGCGCGGCGAAGGCGAGGAACAACGTGAGGGCGACGGCGGCCGCGGGCCTCACGGCCACCAGAACTGCGACAGCGCCGCCACGCCGGGCTCCATCGGTGCGTTCGGCGGCAGCGTGAGCACGGCCACGCCGGCGGGCGGCATGCCGCGGTATTCGCCCGACTGCCCGCTCTCCATCAACGCGACCAGCTGCTCCAGCCCCGGGTTGTGCCCGACCAGCATCAGCCGGCCGATGCTGCAGTAGCGGTCGGCCAGTTCGATCAGTGCGCCTGGCGTAGCTTCGTAGATCGCGGGCTCGAGGCGCTGGTCGACATAGCCGACCACGCCGAGCACGGCTTCCAGGGTCTCCTGCGCGCGCCGCGCGGGCGAGCACAGCACGCAGTCGGGCACCTTGCCGTGTTCCATCAGCCAGCGCCCCACCGCCTCCGCCGCGGCCTGGCCTTCGGCGGAGAGCGGGCGGTCGGCATCGGCCTGGCCGGGTACCGGCGATTCGGTATGGGCGTGGCGCAGCAGGATGAGTTCGCGCATTCGAGGCTCCGGGGACGGGGATTCGGGGATCGGACGGGAGTGACGATGGCGCGGTGGTACGCGGGATCAGACGACAGGAACCGGGAAGGCGACGTCACGGCCGGCCATGGCGCGGCGCACGACGCGGGGCGCGTCGATCCGCCCTCCCCCGGCTCCCGCGTCCCGCGATCACCGCTTGCGCAGCCACTTCAGCAGCGGCGCCCAGTCGGCCTGGTGCTCGCGCACGTTGGCCGAGTGGTAGTCGAACAGGCTCTTGCCCAGCGCGGTGGTCACCACGTAGGCCTGGCTGTCGCGCAGCCGCGCGACCAGCGGATACGGCCAGCGCTGCAGTAGCTCGACGGCCTGCTGCGCGCTCACCGTATGCGGCTTCAGGCGGTTGGCGACCAGCCCCACGCGCAGCTCGCCGCGGCGCAGGCGCGGGTGCTCGGCCAGCGAGTCGAGGAAAGGCACGGTGGCGTCGAGGTCGAGCGCCGAGGCGGTGAGCGGGACGACGACCGCATCGGCCATTTCGAGCATCGCGCCGAGATCGCGCGCCATCGCGCCGGCGGCGGCATCGATCACCAGCGCCTCGGCGTCCTCGGGCACGCGCCGCTCCCAGCCGCGGCGGCTGCCGTCCACCGGCAGCACCGCCGAGTCTAGGGCCGCGCGGCGCTCGGCCCAGCGCATCGCCGACCCCTGCGGATCGGCGTCCACCAGCACCGTGCGGCGGCCGTCCAGCGCCGCACGCGCGGCGAGGTGCGTCGCCACCGTGGTCTTGCCGACCCCGCCCTTCGAACTCGCCACCAGCACCGTCTGCATCGGCCGCCTCCGCGATGGGTACCGGCCGAGCCTACACCGGCTGCCGTAAGCGGCGCTGCGGGGGCGGCCCGTATCATCCCGCCTCCACCCGGGACGACCCGAATGAGCGAACTGCAGGACCTCGTCGCGCTGATCCGCGCGAACACGCCCCTGATCGTGATCGAGACCCGCGACGAGGCGCGCGTGGTCGACCTGTTCCGCCAGGCGCTGATGCACGTGTGGCGGGATCTCTACCGCTGGTCGATCACCGAGGGCCTGCGCCGGCTGGACATGGACCGCGAGGACGCGCCGACCGGCGCGCCCGACGCCTCCAACACCTTCCACGCCATCCGCGACGCCGAGCAGCGCGGCGTCTACCTGCTGTTCGACATGCATCCCTACCTGGGCTACGCCGGCAGCCAGCGCATGCTGCGCGACCTCATCGCCCGCCGCGACTGCCAGCCGCACGTGC
Organism: uncultured Lysobacter sp.; assembly: GCA_964575535.1. Taxonomy (GTDB): domain Bacteria; phylum Pseudomonadota; class Gammaproteobacteria; order Xanthomonadales; family Xanthomonadaceae; genus Cognatilysobacter. The sequence goes on from CAZNRZ010000028.1 coordinate 18,858, forward strand.
TGGTGCTGATCGGCCATGCCATCGAGCTGCCGGCCGACCTCGAATCGCTGGCCGTGCGCGTGCGGCCGACGCTGCCGGACGCGAACGCGCGCCTGAAGATCGTGCGCGAGGAAGCCGAGCACTATGCACGCGAGCACGGCGGCCGGCGCGTGGCGGTGGATGCCGAGGCCGTGCAGCAGATCGTGCGCAACCTGCGCGGGCTCGATCCGGTCGACGTGCGCCGCATCGCGCGGCAGCTGATCTTCCACGACGGCGCGCTGGGCCCGGACGACGTGCCGCGGCTGGCCAGGCTCAAGTTCGAGCTGCTCAACCGCTCGGGCCACCTGCACTACGAGTTCGACAACGTGGTGCTCGACGACGTGGCCGGCGCGCGCCGGCTCAAGCGCTGGATCGAGCAGCGCAAGGCGGTGTTCCTCGCCGCCGAGCCGCCGCCCGGGCTCGATCCGCCCAAGGGCATGCTGCTGCTGGGCGTGCAGGGATGCGGCAAGTCGATGCTGGCCAAGGCCGTCGCCGCGGGCTTCGGCGTGCCGCTGGTGCGGCTGGATTTCGGCACGCTCTACGACAAGTTCCACGGCGAGACCGAGAAGAACCTGCGCACCGCGCTCGAATCGGTCGAACAGCTCGAGCCCTGCGTGCTGTGGATCGACGAGATCGAGAAGGGCCTGTCGACCGACGAGGGCAGTGGCGACGGCGGCGTGTCGCGTCGCGTGCTCGGCTACCTGCTGACGTGGATGGCCGAGCGCCGCTCGCGCGTGTTCCTCGTCGCCACCGCCAACCAGATCGACGCGCTGCCGCCGGAGCTGCTGCGCAAGGGCCGCTTCGACGAGATCTTCTTCGTCGACCTGCCCGATGCCG
>CAZNRZ010000029.1:0-2399 GCA_964575535.1 uncultured Lysobacter sp.
TGCAGGTGCTGCACGACCAGCTGCGCGCGCTGCTCGAGGATCCGCGCTTCGATCCGCCGCTGCAGCCGCGCGACATTGCCGTGCTCGCGCCGGACATCGATCCCTACGTGCCGGCCGTCGCGGCGGTGTTCGGCGGCGTGCACGGCACGCGCGACTTCATTCCCTACGCGCTGGCCGACACCAGCCCGCTCGCTAACGAGCCGCTGGCGGAGGTGTTCTCGCGCCTGCTCGCGTTGCCGGTCTCGCGGCTGGGCCTCAACGAGGTGCTCGACCTGCTGGCGACGCCGGCCATCGCGCAGCACGCGGGGCTCGACGCGCTCTCGCTGGAGCGCCTGCGCGAATGGCTGGAGGAAGCGGGCGCGCGCTGGGGCCTGGACGGCGCCCACCGCGCCCGCCATGGCGCGCCCGACGATGCGCTCTACACCTGGCAGTTCGCGCTCGATCGCCTGTTGATCGGCCACGCCACCGGCTCGGACGCGCTGCTCGGTGACGTCGCCGGCACGCCGTACCTGGAAGGCAGCGACATCGCCGCGCTCGACGTGCTGGTCGGCCTGCTCAACGTGCTGCGCCGCCATGAGCGCGCGCTGTCGAACGCGCTCACGCCGGAGCAGTGGCGCGAGCGCCTGCTCGGCCTGCTCGCGGCGGTGCTGCCCGAGCGCCCGCGCGATGTCGCCGACGAGCGCGCGCTCGATCGCCTGCGCACCCTGGTGGGCGAATTCGCCGATGGCGCGCGGCGCGCGGGTGTCGTCGCGCCGATCGAGCCGGAGGTCGTGCGCGCGCATTTCGACGCACTGCTCGCCCAGCCCGATACGCGCGCGCCGCTGATGACCGGCGGCGTGAGCTTCGGCCGCATGGTGCCGATGCGCCTGCTGCCCTTCCGCGCGATCTGCGTGCTCGGCCTGGACGAGGGCGCGTTCCCGCGCAGCGACCCGGCGGGCGGGCTCGACCAGATCGTGCGCGAACTCGATTCCACGCAGCGCCGGCGCGGCGACCGCTCGCGGCGCGATGACGACCGCTTCCTGTTCCTGCAGCTGCTCGCGTCCGCGAACGACGTGTTCTACCTCAGCTACCTCGGCTGCGACCCGCGCGACGGCAGCCGGCGCGAGCCGTCGATGCTGGTCGCCGAACTGCTGGACGTGGCCGCGGCCTACCACGCCGACCCGGCCGCGGCGCGCGCGCGTTTCGTGGTGCGCCATCCGCTGCAGCCCTTCAGCGCGGAAGCCTTCGGTGCCGACGCCGAGGGCGTCGAGCCGCGGCGCTTCAGCTATCGCGACGAATGGCAGGCGGCCGCGCGCGTGGCGCCGTCGCGCCGGCGCGACCATGCGCCCTGGGCCGGCGCCGCGTTGCCGCCCGCCGATCCGCCGGCGCTGGAGGTCGGCCTGGGCGAGCTCGCGCGTTTCCTGCGCCAGCCTCCGCAGGAGTTCCTGCGCCAGCGCCTGCAGCTGCGCCTGCCCGAAGTCGGCGCGCCGCTGCAGGACATCGAGCCGCTCGCGCTGGCCTGGCGCACGCGCGACGCGTTGCGTGCCGCGGTGTTCGATGCGCTGGTGGCCGATCGCAGCGCGCAGCTCGCGCGCGACTTGCGCGCACGCGGGCTGCTGCCGCCGGGGCTGGTCGGCCTGCGCCTGCTCGATGCGGCGGTCGACGAGATCGCGCCGCTGGCGCGCGAATACGCCGGCTGGTGCGGCGATGCCGAAGCAGCTACGCGGGCCTTCGAACTCGATCTCGACGGGCGCCGCCTGCACGGCCGGCTGGCGCCTGTGCACGCGCACGGGCTGGCGCGGCTGCGCTTCGGGCCGCTGCACGGGCCCTCGCAGATCGCGCACGGGCTGGACTGGCTGGTCGCCTGTGCGCTCGGCCATGCCACGCCGCTGCTGCAGTTCGTGCTGCAGGACGGCCGTGCCGAGGTGGTCGAGCGCGCGCCGGTCGATCCCGCGCGCGCGCGCGCCGTGCTGGCCGCGCTGCTGCGCCTGCGCGATGACGGCCTCGCCGAGCCGCTGCCCTTCGGCGCGACCGCGGGCTGGCTCTGGTACGACCGGCAGGACGATGCCGGCCTCAAGGCCGCGCGCGAGAAATGGTTCGCCACGCGCGGCTGGGCCGAGGGCCTGACGCCGGCGGCGCGGCTCGCGCTGCGCGGGCGCGACCCGTTCGCGCACGAGGCCTCGATCGCGCGTTTCCAGGCCATCGCACGCGGCGTCTTCGACGCCGTGCAGCAGGCGCGCGCGGAGATCGACGCGTGAGCACGATCGGACCGGCGCGCGTGCAATCGGTCGCGGCATCGCCGCCGCGTCGCGTGTGGGTCGCGGCGTCGGGCATCCATTGCCCGCGCGAGCGGAGCCCCGCCGCATGAGCATCGTCGAGCTGCCGCCGGTCGACCGCGAGGCGCTGGCCGCGCGCGATCC
>CAZNRZ010000029.1:2499-19676 GCA_964575535.1 uncultured Lysobacter sp.
AACGAGATCGCGCTGTGCCGCGCGCTGGTCGAGCGCCGGCAGGCGGTGGAGGACGTCGCCGCCCTGCGCGCGCGCCTGGCGCAGGCCGCGCGCGAGCTCGACCTCGCCGCCGTGCACACCATCCACGGCTTCTGCGCGCGCGTGCTCGGCGAGCACGCACTGGAAGCCGGCGAGCCCTTCGCCGCGACCACGCTGCTGGGCAACGACCGCGAGCTTCGCGAGGACGTGGCCGCCGATGTCTGGCGCCTGCTCGCGGCCGATCCAGCGTATGCCGACCGGCTGGTCGAGGTCTGCCGCTCGCCGGAGGATCTCGCGCGCGATCTGCCCGAGCTGCTGCGCGCCGCCGCGCTGCTGCCACAGGCCTGCGAGCCGGGTGCGTCGATGCTGCCCGCGCTGCAGGCCGCCGCGGCGTCGCTGCGCGCGCACTGGCGCGAGCATGGCGACGATGCGCGTGCCTGCATCGAGGCGGCGCTGGCCGACGGCGTGCTCAATCGCGCGAAGGTGCAGGAGCGCACGCTGGATCAGCTGTCGTCGGCACTGGGCGACTGGCTCGGCCATGGCGCGTGCGCGCCGTCGCCGCACAAACGCCTGGACCTGCTGACGGCCGAAACGCTCGCCGGCTGCCTGCGCAAGGGACAGGATGGCAGCCGCCTCGTCTCGCCCGTCTTCGACGCCGCGCGTGCCTACCTCGACGCCGAGGCCGCGCACACGGCCTGGACCGCCACGCGCGACGTGCTGCTGCTGCACCGCGTGCGCGAGCTGGCCGCGCGCCGGCTCGCCCAGCTCAAGCGCCAGCGCCGCGTGCGCGACTACGACGACCTCATCGACGGCGTGGCCCGCGCGCTGGACGGCCCGCAGGGGCGCGCGCTGTCGCGTCGCCTGCGCGGGCAGTTCCATGCCGCGCTGGTCGACGAGTTCCAGGACACCGACGCGCGCCAGTGGTCGATCTTCCGCCGCCTGTTCGGCGAGGACGCGTCGCCCGCGCCGCTCGCCGACGACGCGCTGGACTTCGAGGCCGCGGCCGCGCCGCGCTTCCTCGCGCTGATCGGCGATCCGAAGCAGGCGATCTACGGCTTCCGCGGCGGCGACGTGCACACCTACCTCGCAGCGGCGACGGTCGCCGCCGCCGCGCCGCCGCTGCTGCGCAATTTCCGCTCACGGCCCTGCCTGCTGCGCGGAATCGAGCGCCTGTATGCCAACGCGGGCGAGGCGGCCTTCGTCGATGCGCGCATCGCCTTCCGCGCGGTCGCGCCCGGCGGCGTGCACGCCGACGGCGCCTGCCTGCGCGACGGCGAACCGGCGCCGGGCCTGACCCTGCGCCGCCTGCCCGCGCGCGCCGACGGCAAGGACCACGACGCCGGCGCCTCGCGCGAGCTCGCCACGCGCGCCTGCGCCGAGGCCGTGCACGAAACGCTGGCGCTCGCGCAGGCCGGCCGCCTCGTCATTGAGGGACGCGCGGTGGAGCCGGGCGATCTCGCCGTGCTCGTGCGCACGCACAAGGAGGCCGGCCGCGTGCAGGCCGCGCTGGCGGTGCTGGGGATTCCGTCGGTGGTCGCCGGGCAGTCCAGCCTGTTCGCCACCGAGAGCGCGCTGGAACTGCTCGCGGTGTTCGAGGCGCTGGCCGCGCCGGCCGATCCCATGCGTCTGCATGCCGCGCTCGCCAGCGTGCTGCTGGGCTTCGACGCCGCCGCCATCGACGCGCTGCTGCACGACGACGCGCGGCGCGCGCACGAATTCGAGCGCGCGCTGCGCTGGCGCGAGCGCTGGCTGCGCTCCGGCCCGCTGGCGCTGGCCAACGAGCTCTGCGCGCAGGCCGCCCCGCGCCTGCTGGAGCTGGTCGACGGCGAGCGTCGCCTGTCGGACCTCATGCAGCTCGGCGAAGCGCTGCAGCAGGCCTGGCAGCGCGCGCCCGGGCCGCAGGGGCTGGTCGACTGGCTGCGCGCGCGCATCGCCAGTGCCGACGATCGCGACCCCGAACAGCAGCTTCGCCTGGAGTCGGAAGCGCGCCGCGTGCAGGTGATCACCGTGCACCGCTCCAAGGGCCTCGAATTTCCTTTCGTGTTCCTGCCGTTCGCCGGCATCGGCCGCCGCGCGGATGCGCCGCGCTGGTGCCGCATCGACGGCCCCGAAGGCCGCGTGCTGCACCTGCAGCCCGGCAAGGACGAGAAGGAGCGCGCCGCGCGCGAGGCCGCCGCCGAGGAAGCGCGCCTGCTCTATGTCGCGCTCACCCGCGCCGAGCATGCGCTTTGGATCTGCATCGGGCCGCTGTATGCGCATGACAAGGCGGCGCTGCACCCGCTGCTGGGCAATGTCGCGCAGCTGGCCGGCGACGGCATCGCGATCGACGACCGCGAACCGGTCGACGCGCTCGCGCCGCTGCGTTTCGCCACGCCCCCCGCCCCGCCGCGCGCCCGCATCGCGCGCCGCGTGCTCGCGCGCGACTGGGGCATCTACAGCTTCAGCGCGCTCGCGCGCCAGGCCGCCGGGCCGGTGGAAACGCTGCTGCCGCGCGGCGGGCGCGACGACGAGGCCGACGAGCCGCTGCCGCGCGCCGAGCCCGACGACCCACGCTTTATCGGCGCGCGTTTCGGCGACGTGGTGCACGGCGCGCTGGAAGCCGTGGACTTCGAGGCCTGGCGCGACTGGCGCGACGGCCCGGCGCCGCCCGGCCAGCAGGACGCGCTCGTCGAGGCCTTCCGCGCCGAGGGCTATGCGCAGGCCGATGCCGACGACGGCCTGCCGCTGCTCGCGTCGCTGGTCGGACACACGCTGGCCGCCACGCTGCCCGAAGGCGCGCGCCTGTGCGACGTCGCGCCTGCCATGCGCCGCGCGGAGATGGAATTCCATTTCACGCTGGAGAACGTGCCGGTCGATGCGCTGCTCGCCACCGTGCAGGCGCACGGTCTGCTCGCCGAACGCCAGGGCTTCGGCTCGCGGCGCACGCTCGACGGCCTGATGACCGGCAAGATCGACCTCGTCTACGCGCACGAAGATCGCTACTTCGTGCTCGACTACAAGACCAATCGCCTGCCGGACTATTCGCAGGCCTCGCTCCAGCACGCGATGCACGCCGGCGAGTACACGCTGCAGGCGGCCATCTACACGCTCGCGCTGCATCGCTGGCTGCGCTTCCGGCTGGGCGATGCCTACGACTACGACCGCTGCATCGGCGGCCTGCGCTACGTGTTCTGCCGCGGCGTCGACGCGCGTCGCGCGCCGTCGCCCGGCATCCATGCGCAGGTGCTGCCGCGCGCACTGATCGAAGCGCTGGACGCGCTGTTCGCCGGAGCCCGCGCATGAGCCTGTTCGATACGCTGGCCCGCAGCGGTGCGCTGCGTCCGGTCGACGTCGCTCTCGCGCATGCGCTGCAGCGGCTGGATGGCGATCTCGAGCCACCGGTGCTCGCGGCGGCGGCGCTGGCGTCCTATGCCGTCGCACAGGGCCATCCGGCCTTCGATCCGGGCATGTCGACGCAGCTGGTCGAAAGCGCCGCGCCGCTGGAATGGCCCGATGCGGCCGCATGGCGCGAAACACTCGCGCAGTGCCCATGGGTGGCGCAGCCGGCACGCGAGGACGCCAGCCCCGGCGATCGCCCGCTGGTGCTGGAGGACGGCCGCCTCTACCTGCGCCGTTACCGCGAATACGAGCGCCGGCTCGCGCACGCGCTCCGCCGGCTATGTGTGGGCGATGCGGATACGGTCGATGCGCCGGTCGATGCGCTGCATGCGCGGCTGTTTCCGCAGCGCGAGGCTGGCGACGCGCAGGCCCGCGCGGCGCGGGCCGCGCTCGAACATCCGGTGCTGCTGATCACCGGCGGCCCCGGCACCGGCAAGACCACCACCGTCGCGCGCGTGCTGCTGCTGCTCGCCGCGCGTGCGCAGGCGCGCGGCGAAGCCGTGCCGCGCATCGCGCTGGCCGCGCCCACCGGCCGTGCCGCCGATCGCATGGCCGGCAGCGTGCGCCGCAGCGCAGACGCCCTGCGCAGCAGCGGCGTCGATGCAACGCTCTGCGACGCATTGCCCGCGCAGGCGTCGACGCTGCATCGACTGCTCGGCCTCGTGCCCGGCCGCACCGATGCGCGCTTCGACGCAAATGCACCGCTGCCGCTGGACGTGCTGGTGGTCGACGAGGCCTCGATGGTCGACCTGCCGCTGATGTGCAAGCTCGTCGAAGCGCTGCCGGCGCATGCGCGCCTGATCCTGCTCGGCGATCGCGACCAGCTGCCATCCGTGGAAGCGGGCGACGTGCTGGCCGCGCTCGCCGATGCCAGCGACGCGCCCGCCTCGGCCGACGCACCGCTGGCCGGGCGACGCGTGCATCTCAGCCGCGGCTATCGCCAGACCGACGCGCTGCTGCTCGAACCGGCGGCTGACGCGGTTCGGTGCGGCGATGCCGCCGCCGCGCTCGCCGCCCTGCGTGCCCGCTCGCCGGGCCTGCACTTTCATGAGGACGCCGCCGATCCGCTGGCCTGGCGCGATGCGCTGCTCGCGCCGTGGCGCGAACTGCGCGCCCTGCACGATCCGCGGCAGGCACTCGCGCTCGCGCAGCGCTCGCGCGTGCTCACCGCGCTGCGCGAGGGCCCGCAGGGCGCGGCCAGCCTCAACGCGCGCATCGAACTCGCGCTCGCGGGTGCGCATCACGAACCGTATTTCCATGGCCGCCTGCTGCTGGTCACCGAGAACGATGCACGCCGTGGCCTGTTCAATGGCGACGTCGGCGTCTGCCTGCGCGGTGGCGATGGGCTGTCGCTCGCCTGGTTCGACGGCCCCGACGGCCCGCGCGCCTTCCATCCCGCCGCACTGCCCGCACATGCGAGTGCGTTCGCGATGACGGTGCACAAGGCGCAGGGCTCGGAGTTCGACAGCGTCTGGCTGCAGCTGCCGCTCGCCGACACGCGCGTGCTCTCGCGCGAGCTGCTCTACACCGCGCTCACCCGCGCACGCAGCGCACTGCACGTGCTCGGGCCTGCGGCGGTCATCGAAGCGGCGCTGTCGCGGCACGCCTGGCGCGTGTCGGGCCTTGCGCGTCGCCTGGGCGCGCACTGAGCCACGGCGTTAAGCAGCCGTGCGGGAAAACCCCGCATTTCTTCACCGCTGCTGTACCGAGCGCTGCCTACGGTGATCCGACCGCGCCCGGACTGGTGCGCGGCCCCCTGAAGACAACGGAGTCCGACAATGAGCGACGTCAAGAAAGATCACAGCCTCGGTGCAGGCACGGGTGCGGTAGCGGGTGCGGTGACCGGCGCCGCGATCGGCTCGGCCGCGGGTCCGGTGGGCAGCCTGGTCGGCGCCGTGGCCGGCGGCATCGTCGGTTCGAAGGCGGGTGACTCGATCGCCGAAGCGGTCAACCCGACCGACTACGACGACCACTTCAAGAAGAGCTACACCACCACGTCGTACTACAAGTCCGACCGCGACTGGAACGACTACCAGCCGGCCTACCGCTACGGCTATGACACGTACAGCGCCAACCGCGGCAAGACCTTCGACACCGTCGAGCCGCAGCTCGAGCGCGACTGGAACACCCGCCGCGGCGAATCGCGCCTGGCCTGGGCCGACGCGCGCGGCGCGGTCAAGGACGGCTGGCACCACATCGAGCGCGCGGTGCCGGGCGACGCGGATCGCGATGGCCGATGAGTGACGCTTGCAACGCGTAGCGTTGCGTCGCGACGAGCGCCCGCCGCGCTGCGGCGGGCCGGACCGATGGACCACCGCTTGTGCGGCACTGCCGCGCAGTGGCTCAGCGCGATGCGCGTGCTACGCGTGGCGGGACGATGAATCACGCGTGCCTCGCGTAGCGCGTCATCGCTGGAATAGCCGCCGTCATGCAGCGGGTGGCCGCACGCGAATCGCTGCGCCGTGACGCAGGCCCGTGCAACGGGCGACCCTCGCGGGCCGCCCGTTGCACATCGACCGGTAGTCCGACCACCCCATCGCCCGGTGCGCGGCCGACGCGCACCGCCGGTGCAGGAGCCGACGCTGCGACCGCTACCCGCAGCACGAGGGACCGGATATCCGGTCCCTCCTTTTTTGTGACGATCGCTCCCCGCGGTGGCTGCTTTAAGCGCTATTGCGTCGCTGGCTCCCGCGGGCGTGTTGCACGTACGCGCCGCGAACGTCCCGCAGGCGGAAGCAGCCGCGTGCCGCCGCTGCGTTACGATGCGCGCGTTTTCGTCGCCGAGATCCGCATGGCCACCCCCGATACGCCCAGCCGCGAAGAGGCCGAGGCCGCCGTCCGTACCCTGCTGCGCTGGTCCGGCGACGACCCGGCGCGCGAAGGCCTGCTCGACACACCGCGGCGCGTCGTGGATGCCTACGGCGACTGGTTCGCCGGCTACGGCACCGATCCCGAGGCCTATCTCGCGCGCACCTTCGAGGAAGTCGCCGGCTACGACGAGATGGTCGTGCTGCGCGACATCGAGTTCGAGAGCCACTGCGAGCACCACATGGCGCCGATCATCGGCCGTGCGCACGTGGGTTATCTGCCCGACGGCAAGGTGGTGGGCATCAGCAAGCTCGCGCGCGTCGTCGACGCCTATGCGCGGCGCTTCCAGGTGCAGGAAAAGATGACCGCGCAGATCGCGGAGGTGATCAACCGCGTGCTGCAGCCGCGCGGCGTGGGCGTGGTGGTGGAAGCCAGCCACGAGTGCATGACCACCCGCGGCGTGCACAAGCGCGGCGTGAGCATGATCACCTCGACGCTGCTCGGCAGCTTCCGCGAGCACGCCTGCACGCGCGCGGAGTTCCTGCAGTTCATCCGCAGCGGGTCGCGTTGAGGCATCGGCCCGCGCGGGCGAAAGCGCGCGGGCGATGAGGCACCAGCTCCTGCCGCATCGGACGTGTCGCCCAGCGATTACGCGGCGGCGATGATGATCCCCGCAACTCGGTCGACGTCCGCGTATCCGACGTGGACATGCGGCGCGAGGCGGAACACGCCGTCGCGCTCGACGCAGACGACGCCTTCGCGCGCGAACGCCGTGCGCAGCGCATCGATCCGCGCGCGCGGGGGCGCCAGGCCGAGCAGGTGCGGCGAGCGTGGCGTGGCGCACCAGTCCGCGAGACCGGCGGCGTCGAGACGCGCCTGCAGACACCCGAGCAGCGCATCCAGCCGCGCCGCGATCGCCTGCGGCGTCCAGTCCAGCACCTGTTCGAGCGCGGCGGTCGCGGTGGCGAGGCGCAGGGGTTCGGCCACCTCGCCGCCGTCGAAGCGCCGGGCGCCGGCGCGCGGCGGTGGCATCGACGCAGCGTCGAACGCCCAGGCCCGCGCGGGCGCGCGCCCCTGCCAGTGGTGCTCGATCGGCTGCGCGCGCCCGCGCCATTCGGGCGCCACCCACAGCGCACACAGGCCCTTGCCGGCCAGCCACCACTTGTAGCCGACGCTCATAGCGAAGGCCGGCCGCCAGCGCGCCACGTCGCAGGGCAGCACGCCCAGGCTCTGGCTGAGGTCGAGCACCACCGGCACGCCCGCGTCGCGCGCCGCCATCGCCACATGGTCCAGCTCGAGCCGCCGGCCGTCGCGCCAGTGCGATTCGGACAGCACCAGCAGCGCGGTGTCGTCGCGCTCGAGCAGTGCGAGGAAGTGTGTTGCGGCGCTGTCGCGCGGCACCGCGTGCAGGCGCGCACCCGCGGCGGCGCAGCGCGCCTGCCAGGGCAGCAGTGCGGACGGGAATTCGCCGTCGACGATGCCCACGGCCTGCCCCGCGCGCAGTGGCCAGTTCGCGGCGACCATCGACATCGCGTGCGCCACCGAGGGCACCAGCGCGACGCCGTCCGCATCGGCGCGGCCATCGGCATGGAACAGCCGCGAGGCCAGCATGCGCACATGCTCGATCGAAGCCTCCCAGGCCTCCCACGTCAGCAGCCATGGCGCGACCCCGTCCTCCCAGGCCGCGCGCACCGCGGCATCGACGCTGCGCAGGCGCGGTGCGTTCGATGCGGTGTCGAGGTAAACGGCGTCGTCCACGAGGATGAACGCGGCACGCGGATCGGCGGGAAGCGGCATGCGCACACTCTAGCGGTGCGCCCTCACGGGCCCGTCGCGATGGCTGCTTACCCTTCCGCGCATGGGACTTTCGCTCCAGGCGCCGCCTGCATCCGCGCAGCCGGTTTCCGCGTGCGCCGCGCCTGCTCCGGGCGCGCGCTGCGCCGCCGTGCGTGCGCGCAGCCTCGAGCTGGCCGCGCCGATATCGGCCGAGGACGCGATGGTGCAGTCCATGGCCGATGCCAGCCCGACCAAGTGGCATCTCGCGCACACCACGTGGTTCTTCGAGACCTTCGTGCTCGCCGAGTTGCCGGGCTATCGCCCGGTCGACGCGCGCTGGAACGAGCTGTTCAACAGCTATTACCAGAGCGTCGGGCCGCAGCACGCGCGCGCCCGCCGCGGCCTGCTGTCGCGACCCACGCTCGCGCAGGTGCTCGACTACCGCGAGCGCATCGACGACCGCCTGCAGCAGGCCTTCGCGCGCGACGAATTCGATGAGCCGGCGCAGCAACGCATCGAGCTGGGCCTGCAGCACGAGCAGCAGCACCAGGAACTTCTGCTCACCGACATCCTGCACGCGTTCTGGAGCACGCCGCTGCGCCCGGCCTATCGCGAGGACCTGCCCGCTTCGAGCGGCGACGCCGGCGCGGTGGACTGGCTGCGCTTCGACGAAGCCATCGTCGACATCGGCGCGCCACGCTGGCCGCAGTCGGCGGCGTTCGCCTTCGACCTCGAATCGCCACGCCATCGCGTGCTGGTCGGCGCCTTCGAGCTGGCCACGCGGCCCGTGACCTGCGGCGAATTCCGCGAGTTCGTGCGCGACGGCGGCTATCGCGATCCGGCGCTGTGGCTGAGCGAGGCCTGGAACCTGCTGCGGGAGCGGCCGCGCGAGCGCCCGCTGTACTGGATCGATGAGGACACGGCCTTCGGCCTCGGCGGCGTGCGTGCGATCGACGACGCAGCGCCGGTCTCGCAGCTGAGCTACTACGAGGCCGACGCGTTCGCGCGCTGGGCCGGCGCGCGCCTGCCCACCGAGTTCGAATGGGAGCGCGCGGCGCAGGGCGTGCGCGTCGACGGCAACTTCGCCGAGCGCGGCCAGCTGCAGCCACAGGCCTGCGACGGCGACGGCCTGCGCCAGCTGTTCGGCGACGTCTGGGAATGGACGTCCAGCGCCTACCTGCCGTATCCGGGCTTCCGCCCGTGGGATGGCGCGCTCGGCGAGTACAACGGCAAGTTCATGGTCGGCCAGCAGGTGCTGCGTGGCGGCAGCTGCGCGAGCCCGCGCGCGCACCTGCGTGCGAGCTACCGCAACTTCTTCCCGCCGGCTGCGCGCTGGCAGTTCTCCGGCCTGCGCCTCGCGCGCGACGTCGCATGAGCGCGCTGTCCTTCCGGCCGATCGGGCGTGCGCCGGCCATGCCCGCGCTACTCGACCTCTCGCCCACGCCCGAGGATCTGCGTGCGGACGTGATCGCCGGCCTGTCGTCGACGCCGAAGACGCTGCCGTCGAAATACTTCTACGACGCGCGCGGATCGCAGTTGTTCGACGAGATCACGCGCCAGCCCGAATACGACCTCACGCGCACCGAACTGGCGCTGCTGCGTGCATCCATGGCCGCGATCCGCGCGGCGGTGGGCGCCGATGCGCACGTCGTCGAATACGGCAGCGGCAGCGCGCGCAAGACCCACCTGCTGCTCGCCGGGCTCGACGCGGCGGTGGCGTACACGCCGGTGGAGATCTCGCGCGACACGCTGCTCGACTCCACGCAGCGCCTCGCCTACGCCTTCCCGGAAGTGCAGATGCTGCCGGTCTGCGCCGACTTCACCCGGCCGGTGCCGGTGCCACCACCGCTGGTTTCCGCGGCGCGCCGGCTGGTGTTCTTCCCCGGCTCCACGCTGGGCAACTTCGACGAGGCCGCGTCCGTCGAGCTGCTGCGCGCCATGCGCGAGACCATGGACATGCACGGCCGCGCGCTGATCGGCATCGACCTGGTCAAGGACGTGGCCGCGATGGAAGCCGCCTACAACGACGCGGCCGGCGTCACCGCCGCGTTCACCCTGAACCTGCTCGCGCGCATCAATCGCGAAGCCGGTGCCGACTTCGACCGCCGTCGCTTCGCGCACCACGCGGTGTTCTCCGCCGGGCGCAGCCGCATCGAGACCAGCATCGTCAGCCGCGTCGCGCAGCGCGTGCACGTGGGCGGCCGGGCCTTCGATTTCGACGCGGGCGAACCCGTGCACGTCGAGATCTCCCACAAGTACACCGACGCGCATTTCGACGCGCTCGCCGCGCGCGCCGGCCTGCGCGTGATCGAGCGCTGGAACGCGCCGGCCGAGCGCTTCGGCCTGCGCCTGCTGGAAGCGACATGAGCGACCACGACGACATCCTCGACTGCCTGATCGTCGGCGCCGGCCCCGGCGGGCTGACCTGCGCCACCTACCTGGTGCGCTATCACCGCCGCATCGTCGTGCTCGACGCGGGCAAGAGCCGCGCGCGCTGGATTCCCACCAGCCACAACTGCCCCGGATTCCCGCGCGGCATCGAGGGCGGCACGCTGCTGGACCAGCAGCGCGAGCAGGCGGAAGGCTATGGCGCGGTTATCGAAGAAGCGTGTATCGCGCAGCTGCAGCGCGAGGGCGGCGTCTTCGAGGCCGTCGCCGCCGACGGCCGCCGCTGGCGCGCGCACCACGTGATCCTCGCCACCGGCATCGAGGACGTGATGCCGCCGCTCGAGGGCCTGGAGGCCGGCATCGCCGCCGGCGCCGTGCGCCTGTGCCCGGTCTGCGACGGCTACGAGGCCAGCGACTGCCGCGTGGCGATCCACGGCCCGCTCGACGCTTCCATCGGCCATGCGCTGTTCCTGCGCACGTTCTCCGAGGACGTCAGCCTGATCGCCAGCGACGACGCACCGGCCGCGCAGGACACCGCGCGCAAGGCCTACGACGCCGGCATCGCCATCTATCCGCGGCCGCAGTCGCTGGCCTTCGACGGCGGCAGGAGCGTGGTGCGCTTCGACGACGGTGGCGAGCAGGTCTTCGACACCTTCTATCCGACGCTGGGCAGCCGCCCGCATTCGGAGCTGGCGGTGCAGCTCGGCGCGCGCTGCGACGACGACGGCGAGATCGAAGTCGACGAGCGCAACCAGACCAGCGTCGACGGGCTCTACGCGGTGGGCGACGTGGTCAGCGCGCTCAACCAGATCGCCGTCGCCGTCGGCCATGCCGCCATCGCGGCGACCGCGGTGCATAACCGCCTGCCGCGCAACTGGCGCGAGCGGCCCGAACTGCAGGCGGACAGCGCCGTCGAGCTGCCGAGCCCGCCGGGAACGGCGGCGGCCGCCGTGCCGCTGGGGCACCGGACGCGGTAGCGGCGCCGCGCGCCTGCAGGCCTGCGGACGACATGGATCGGACGGCGCCGTGCATGCACCAGCGCAGGCCCGGTCGCCGCGCCGCGGGCTAGACTCGCCGCCTTTCCGCACCGACCTGCCCCGTGGACGCCACCGCACCGATCGGCACCGCGCGCCGCGCCGCGCTCGCCTTCATCTTCGTCACCGTGCTCATCGACGTACTGGCGTTCGGGCTGATCATTCCCGTGCTGCCGCACCTGGTGGAGGAATTCGTCGGCGGCGACACCGAGCAGGCGGCCTACTGGGTCGGCATCTTCGGCACCGTGTTCGCGGCCATCCAGTTCCTCACCGCGCCGGTGCAGGGCGCGCTGTCGGACCGCTACGGGCGGCGCCCGGTGATCCTGCTGTCCTGCCTCGGGCTCGGGCTGGACTTCGTGTTCATGGCGCTGGCGCCATCGCTGATGTGGCTGATGGTCGGGCGCATCATCTCGGCGATCACCTCGGCCAGCTTCACCACCGCGAACGCCTACATCGCCGACGTCACCGCGCCGGAGAACCGCGCCAAGAGCTTCGGCATGATCGGCGCGGCGTTCGGGCTGGGCTTCATCGTCGGCCCGCTGATGGGGGGCGTGCTGGGCGACATCGACCACCGCCTGCCGTTCTGGGCCGCGGCGGTGCTCGCGCTCACCAACTTCCTCTACGGCCTGTTCGTGCTGCCCGAATCGCTGCCGAAGGAGAAACGCAGCGCGCGTTTCGACTGGTCGCATGCGAAGCCGCTGGGCTCGGTGCACCTGCTGCGCCGCTATCCGCAGGTGATGGGCCTGGCCTTCGTGGTGCTGCTGGCGAACATGGCGCACTACGTCTATCCGAGCACGTTCGTGCTGTTCGGCGACGTGCGCTACGGCTGGGGCGAGAAGCAGGTCGGCTACGTGCTCGCGCTGGTCGGCGTGCTCAGCGTGATCGTCAACGTCGGGCTGGTGGGCCGGCTGGTGAAGCGCCTCGGTGAGCGCCGCGCGCTGCTGCTGGGGCTGGGCTGCGGGGTGGTCGGCTTCACCGTCTACGGCTTCGCGACGTCGCCGTGGATCTTCCTCGCCGGCCTGCCGATCAGCGCACTCTGGGCGATCGCGCAGCCGGCCACGCAGGCACTGATCACGCGCGAAGTCGGCCCGGAAGTGCAGGGCCGGCTGCAGGGCGCGCTGATGAGCCTGGTGAGCCTGGCGGGCATCGTCGCACCCGCGCTGTTCGCCGGCACCTTCGGCTGGTTCATCGGCAGGAACGCGCCCGTGCACCAGCCCGGCGCGGCGTTCTTCCTCGCCGCCATCGTGCTGGCGGGCGCGTGGCTGATCGCGCTTCGCCATGCGCGCCCTGCCGCCGGCTGAACCGCGCGGGTGCGGTTGTCGCCCCGTTGACGGCGCGCTGCGGATGCTGCGCCGTCCATGGCCACCCCCGAATCCATCGTCGCCGAGGGCGTGCAGGCCGCGCAGCAGGCCGGGCTCGTCTACGTCAGCGACGCCGAGCCCGGCATCCGCCGCGCGAAGCACGGGGACGGCTTCGCCTACACCGCGCCCGACGGCACGCCGGTACGCGACGAGCCCACGCTTGCGCGCATCCGCTCGCTGGCGATCCCGCCGGCCTATGCCGACGTGTGGATCTGCCCCGATCCGCAGGGCCACCTGCAGGCCACCGGGCGCGACGCGAAGGGCCGCAAGCAGTACCGCTACCACCCGGACTGGGCCAGCGTGCGCGGCGACGGCAAGTTCGAGCGCATCGTCGCCTTCGGCGAGGCGCTGCCGAAACTGCGCCGGCGCCTGTCGCGCGATCTCAAGCAGGCCGGGTTCCCGCGCGGGAAGGTGCTGGCCATCGTCGTCTCGGTGATGGCGCGCACGCTGATCCGCGTGGGCAACGACGCCTATGCGCGCAGCAACCGGTCCTTCGGCCTGACCACGCTGCGCAACCGCCACGTCGGCTTCCTGCGCGGCGGGCGCGCGAAGTTCCGCTTCCGCGGCAAGTCCGGGCTCGAGCACGAGATCGTGCTCGACGACGCGGCGCTGGTGAAGCTGATGAAGCACTGCCAGCAGCTTCCCGGGCAGGCGCTGTTCCAGTACATGGACGACGAGGGCGGCGTGCACGCGGTGGGCTCGGCGCAGCTCAACGACTACCTGCGCGAGGCCATGGGCGAGGCGTTCACGGCCAAGGATTTCCGCACCTGGGGCGGCACGCTGGCGGCGATCGAACGCTTCGCCCGCATCGACGTACCGGAAGACGCCAGCGAACGCGCGCTGGCGACGATCGAGAAGCAGGTGCTGGGCGAGGTGGCGGAGCTGCTGGGCAATACGCCGGCGGTCTGCCGCAAGGCCTATGTCGATCCGGTGGTGTTCGCGGCCTGGCGCGATGGCCGCCTGCACCGCGCCTGCGCCGGCGCGCGCAACCGCGAGCAGGCCGCGCTGCGCCTGCTCCGGCAGGCCAAGCGATCGCCGCGCACGGCGGCACGGCGGCGCACGACACGCGCGGCTCGCGACGTGCCCGCCGCCGCTACGCGAAGCAGGCGAAGGCCGTCCGCGCGGGCCGAGAGCGTTAGTACCGCGTGAAAAATGCGCGACGGCGGCCCGCATAATCGCCGGCCGCACGCCTGTCCCGATCCAGCCGAATGACGACGCCCACCAGCCGCGTCCTGCGCACCGGCACGCTCCTGCTCGGCATTGCCCTGATAGTCCTGGGCCCGTTCTGGATCCAGCGCCAGCTCAACACCCGGTCCTACGACGCCGCGCGTTGGGTCACCCATACCCACGAGGTCGAGAGCGCAGCGCGCGCCGCGCTGACCGCGATCCGCGACGTGGAGGCCGGTGCGCTGGCGCTCGTCCAGGGCATCGACACCCCGACCGTCCGCGCGCGCCTCACCGATGGCTTCGCGAACGCGCCGCAGGCGCTCGACCGGCTCGAGGAGCTCACGCGCGACAGCACGGGGCAACAGGTACGCATCGGGCGCATGCGCGACCGCATCGAGAACCGCATGGCGATCGCCGGCCGCATCGCGCGGGCCGACGATCCCACGCGCCTGCATGCCGACGCCGTCGAGATGACGACACACTCGCTGCTGCGGGGACTCGCCAACGAACTGATAGCGAGCGAGCGCGAGATGCTGCGCGAGCGCGAGGCTGCGGCGCAGCAGGCGCGCAAGCGCGAGCTGCTGCTCTCGGCGGTCGTCGCCGCGCTGCAGCTGATCCTGCTGGTCGGGCTGCTGCTGGTCTGGCGTCGCGAGGGCGAGCGCCGCGTCGCCAGCGAGCGCGCGGCGCGCCGCAGCAACGAGCGTGCCGATGCGGTATTGCAGGCCGTGCGCGAACCCATCGCGCTGGTGGACTCCGATGAACGCCTGCTGCTGGTCAACGAGGCGTTCGCCAGCCAATACGGCGTCGCGCGTGACGCGGCACTCGGCCAGCGGCTCGATGCGGTGGGCGATGGCGTCTGGGCCGATCGCGTGTTCATGCAGCGCCTGCACGACGTGCTCGCCCGCGGCCGCGAGCTGTGGGATTACGACGTGGTGCAGGCGGGCGAGGACGGGCGCAACCGCCACATGGTGGTCAACGCCGTGCGCATGGGCGGCGACGAGGGCATCGCCCTGCTCACGGCCACCGACATGACCGCGCACAAGGTCGCCGAGGAGCGCGTGCGCGAGCTCAATCGCCAGCTCGAGGGCAAGGTCGAGCAGGTCTCCGAGGTCAATCGCGAGCTGGAGGCCTTCAGCTATTCGGTGAGCCACGACCTGCGCGCGCCGTTGCGCCACATCGCCGGTTTCGCCGACAAGCTTCGCCGCCAGCTGGGCGATGCCGTGGATGACAAGTCCAGCCACTACCTCGACGTGATCGGCAGCTCCGCCGGCCGCATGGGCGCGCTGATCGACGACCTGCTCGTGTACAGCCGCCTGGGCCGCAACGCCATGCGCCTGCAGGCGGTGGACATGCAGTCGCTGGTGGCCGAGATCCGCGCCATGCTCGACGCCAACCGCGCCGCGGAGCATCCCGGCGCGCCCGCGGTGGACTGGCACATCGCACCGCTGCCGGTGGTGGTGGCGGACGCGAACATGATGCGCCAGGCCTGGCAGAACCTGCTCGGCAACGCGGTCAAGTACGCGGGCCGGAGCAACCCGCCGGTGGTGCGCGTGGAGCACGAGCGCGACGCCGACGGCGCGCACCATTTCCGCGTGGCCGACAACGGCACCGGCTTCGACATGGCCTATGCCGGCAAGCTCTTCGGTGTGTTCCAGCGCCTGCACAAGGCCAGCGAATTCCCCGGCACCGGCATCGGCCTGGCGAGCGTGCGCCGCGTGCTCGCCCGCCACGAGGGCCGCGTCTGGGCCGAGGCCGAGCCCGGCGCCGGCGCCACCTTCCACTTCACCCTGCCGGAGCTGCTCGACGCGCCGGCTTCCACCAACCGGACATCCGAATGAACCGCCTGCGCACCATCCTGCTCGTCGAAGACAGCCCCGCCGACGCCGAAATGGCGCTGGACGCCCTGCGCGAGGCCAACCTCGCCAATCCCATCGTGCACCTGGAAGACGGCGTCGAGGCACTGGATTACCTCTACAAGCGCGGCAGCTTCGCCAACCGCGAGGACGACGAATGCCCGGCGGTGGTGCTGCTGGACATCAAGATGCCGCGCATGGACGGCCTCGAGGTGCTGCGCACCCTGCGCGAGGACAGCAGGTTCAAGAAGCTGCCCGTCGTCATCCTCTCCTCTTCGCGCGAAGAGAACGATCTCGCGCGCAGCTGGAACCTCGGCGTCAACGCCTACGTGGTCAAGCCGGTGGACGTGGAGCAGTTCTTCATCGCCGTGCGCACGCTGGGCCAGTTCTGGGCCGTGCTCAACGAGGCCCCGCCGGGCGGCGAATGAACACGCACGGGCCCCTGCGCATCCTGTGGATCGAGGACTCCGCCGAAGACGCGGAGCTGTTCTCGTCGACGCTCGAGGAGGATGGGCTCGCGCATTCGCTCCATCGCGTCGAGGACGAGGCCGCGCTGATCGCGGCGCTGGGCGAGGGCGGCTTCGACGTCGCCATCTCCGATCTCGACCTGCCCGGCTTCTCCGGCCATCGCGCGCTGGAGATCGTGCGCGCGCACGCGCCGGGCCTGCCCTTCGTGTTCCTCTCCGGTGCGATGGGCGAGGAGGCGGCGGTGCTCGCGCTGCAGCAGGGCGCCACCGACTACGTGCTCAAGCAGAGCCCGCACCGGCTGCCCAGCGCCGTGCGACGCGCGGTGCGCGAGGCGCAGGCCGCCGCCGAGCGCGAGCGCGTGGGTGCCGAGCTGGTGCGCGCGCAGCGCAACCAGGCGCTGGCGTTGCTGGTCGCCGGGCTGAGCCACGACCTGCGCAACGTGCTCGCCCCGCTCGCGCTGTGGCCGCACCTGCTGCGCGCGGCGCCCGATGCGGCCACCATCGCGCGCGGGGCGGCGGTGATCGAGGAATGCGCACGCCGCGGGCAGGATCTCGCGCAGGCCATGATCGACTTCGCGCGCGGCCAGCATCCGGGCGAGGAAACGGCTTCGATGGCCGAAGCACTCGCCGGCATGCGCCTGCTGCTGGACGGTTCCGTGCCTTCGCACGTCATCGTGCGCATCACCGACCACACCGACGGCGCGCGCGTGCGCGGCCACGCCACCGAACTGCAGCAGTGCCTGCTCAACCTCTGCCTCAACGCCGTGCAGGCGATGGCGCCGATGCCGCGCGGGGTGCTCGAAGTCGAAGCGCGCCTCACCGAAGACGACGCTGCGCCGCTGCGCGTCGAAGTACGCGATACCGGCCCCGGCATGGAGGCGGACGTGCTGGCGCAGCTGTTCACTCCGTTCTTCACGACCCGCCCCG
>CAZNRZ010000030.1:0-8302 GCA_964575535.1 uncultured Lysobacter sp.
GCTCGATCAGGCGCGGCAGGTGGCGCTTCACGCTGGCCTGGTTGGCGCGCACGGTCAGGCCCTTGTTGACGATGTTGCCCAGCGGGATCGCGTTCACCGTGGGGCCGTAGACGCCCACGATGGAGATGCGCCCGCCCTTGCGCGCGGAGTTGATCGCCCACATCGCCGCGGTCGCCGCGCCGGCCTGCAGCTTCATGCGCACGCCGGTGATGGACTGCCAGAGCGAGCCGTCGGCCTCGCCGCCGACGGCGTCGATGCAGACGTCCGCGCCCAGCCAGTCGGTCATCTTCTTCAGGTGCAGCACCATGTCGTCGACCTCCTTGAAGTTGACGATCTCGGCCGGCCCCCATTTCGCGACGAAGTCCAGGCGGTACTGCACGTGGTCGACCACGATCACGCGCCCGGCGCCCATCAGCCAGCTGCTGCGCGCGGCGAGGATGCCGATGGGGCCGGCGCCGAAGACGACGACGGTGTCGCCTTCCTTGATGTCGCCCATCTCCGCAGCCTGGTAGCCGGTGGGCACGACATCGGTGAGCAGCACCGCGTCCTCGATGTGCATGCCTTCCGGAATCCGGTGCGGACCGATGTCGGCGAAGGGCACGCGCACGTATTCGGCCTGCCCGCCGTGGTAGCCGCCGGTGGTGTGCGAGTAGCCGAAGATGCCGCCGGCTGCGGTCGCGCCGGGATTGGTGTTGTGGCAGTTGCCGTAGAGCTCGCGCTGGCAGAAGAAGCAGCTGCCGCAGGCGATGTTGAATGGCACCAGCACGTGGTCGCCGACTTTCAGGTTCTGCACCGACGAGCCGACCTGCTCGACGATGCCGCAGAACTCGTGGCCGAAGATGGTGCCCACGCGCGTGTCGGGCACGAGGCCATGGTAGAGGTGCAGGTCCGAGCCGCAGATGCAGGTGCGGGTCACGCGCACGATGGCGTCGTTGGGATGCTCGATCTTCGGCTCCGGCACCTGTTCGGCGCGGACCTTGTACGGACGTCGATAGGTGGTGGCCAGCATGGGAGGCGCTCCGGGAGATGCACCGAACGTAGGCGGCGGCCGGTCACGGCCATGGCAAAGCGGCCGCGGACTCAGGCCACGTGCATCCACGCGCAGTCCAGTGCATCCAGCCCCACATGCACGAGCAGCCCGATCGCGAGCAGGCGCGTGCGTCGCGGCAACAGGAGCAATGCGTAGACCAGCGCCGCAGGCGCGGTGTGCAGCGGATGGAAGCCGATGCTGCAGCGGTCCGGCACGTAGATCGGGTCAGCGAGCAGGTGGTCGACGTCGATCAGCCAGCCCGCAAGCATCCACAGCCAGGCGCGCAGCCAGCGCTCGCGGTGGAACACCAGCGCGAGCGCGAGCGGCACCGCGGCATGCAGGATGAGATGGATGACGGCGCGACTGTCCATGCGCGCATTGCAGCATGGTGCGCGGACGTGATGCGTGTTCCGCGTTCCACGCCAAGCCGCCCGCCCGTCGAGACCGCGTGTCGCTGCACTCCTTCGCGCGAACGCGGCCCCACTCGTGCGACGCCGGCCGCACGACGCGCCACCCGCCAGCAAGGCCTCGCGCGCGCTGTCCGCCGGCACACCGGTAAGGCTCGCGCGGCGATCCACCGTTCGTCTGCCCCATCCGCACGCCCAGCACGTTTATGGCGGTTCCGTCACGGCCGACTCACGGAAATCCGGTCAGTCTGCGTGCGTGGTCAGCTGCAACGCTGTTGCTGTCTTTCCTCTCCAACCCCGGGCGCTCCCCGGGGTTTTTTGTTGCCCGCCGCTATCACCTGCGGGTAACCCCGCGGGGCGCAGCGTCTCCCTGCGGCGGCCCTCCGCCGTGCATTCCGGAAGGAATGAAGCCTCCTGCGAGGCAGGAGACCCCGGCGACACCGCGCGGGGTCTCCTTACGGCTTCCCGCGGCGAATGCGCGCCCCGACAGGCGCGAGCCTCGACCGCTAGTCCTGCAGCTCCCTCAGCGTCACCGACGGCGGCGCGTCGAGGATCCGGCGCGTCGCGAACAGGCCGGCGATCACCGCGGCCAGCGTACCGAGCCCCGCACCGGCCAGCGCGAGCATCCAGTCCGGCCGCCAGTCCAGGTCGAAGACCTGCACCGCGATCACGCCCGCGAGGATCGATGCAGCGATCGCCGCGGTGAGGCCCGAGAGCAGGCCGATGGCGATGAACTCCGATGCCTGCGCCGCGCGCAGCTGCCGGCGGCTCGCGCCCAGCACGCGCATCACGCCGCCTTCGAGCAGGCGCTCGTCCTGGCTCGCGGTCACCGCCGCCATGAGCACCAGCACGCCGGCCGCGAGCGAGAACCAGAACACCACCTGCACGACCGTGGAGACCTGGTCGCCCACCGAGCGCACCTGTTCGAGCACCGCGTCCACGTCGATCACGGTCAGGTTGGGGAAGCGCTCGACCAGTCGCGCGGTGAAGCGCGGCTGCGTGGCCGGCACCTGCACCGCGGTGATCCAGCTCGCCGCGTAGCCCTCCAGCGCGCCGGGCGAGGCGACCACGAAGAAGTTGGGGCGGAAGCTTTCCCAGTCGACCTCGCGCAGGCTGGTGATGCGCGCTTCGAACGGCTCGCCGGCGACGTCGAAGCGGATGCGGTCACCGATCGCCCAGCCCAGGCGTTCGGCGAATTCCTTCTCGACCGAGATCTCCGGCGATGCCGGACGCCCCGACCACACGCGGCCCGCGGTGATGCGGTTGTCCTCGCCGAAGCCATCCGCCATCGAGAGGTTGAACTCGCGCTCGGCCATGCGGCGCGCGCGTTCTTCGCCGTACTGCGCGCCGGACGCCGGCTCGCCGTTACGCGAGGTGAGCCGCGCGCGGATCATCGGGAACAGGGTGGGCGGCTGCAGGCCTTCGCTCTGCACATGCGCGCGCACGTCGGCGACCTGGTCGTCCTGCACGTTGACGATGAAGCGGTTGGGCGCGTCGGCGGCGAGCGAGGTCTGCCAGCGGTCGAGCAGGTCGGTGCGCACGAAGGTGAGCAGCAGCAGCGCCATCAGCCCGAGCCCGAGCGCGCAGACCTGCGCCACGCTGCTGCCGGCGCGGCGGCTCACGTTGGCCAGGCCATAGCGCAGCGGCCCGCGCAGGCGCCCGCGCAGGGCGCGCACGGCAATGATCAGCCCCCAGGCCAGCACCGCGAGCACCGCCAGCGTGGCCAACAGCCCGCCGAGCATGGCGGTGCCCAATGTGGCCGACCCGGCCTGCCACCAGAGCAGCATGCCCAGCCCCGACAGGCCGAGCGCGCCGACGATCCAGGCGCTGGGCTCGACGGGGTCGAGGTCGCGGCGCAACACGCGCAGTGCCGGCACGCGGCGCAGCGCCAGCACGGGCGGCGCGCCGAAGGCCATGAGCACGACCAGCCCGATCCCGAGCCCCTGCAGCGCCGGGGTGATGCCCGCCGGCGGAATCGACAGGCCCAGCCGCGAGGCAAGCCATGCACCCACGCCCCACTGAAGCACGTAGGCGATGGCGACGCCCGCCGCGCTGGCGGCGATACCGAGCAGCAGCAGCTCGCCCACGAATATCGACACGAGCCGGTTCTGGCTCGCGCCCAGGCAACGCATGACCGCCGCACCCGCGCGGTGGCGTTCGCTGTGGCGGCGCGCGGCCATCGCGACGGCGACCGCCGCCAGCGTCACCGACACCATGGCCGCGAGGCCGAGGAAGCGCCCCGCGCGCTCGAGCGCCGAGCGCACTTCCGGCCGCGCCTCGCCGATCGTCTCCATGCGCTGCCCGCGCGTGAGCGATGCGCGCGCGAGGCGGGTGAAGCGTTCGACCGCGCCCGCCTCGCCAGCCACGACCAGGCGGTGCTGGATGCGCGATCCCTCCTGCACCAGCCCGGTGCCGGGCAGCGCATCGAGCCGCACGAATACGCGCGGGGCCACGTCGAAGTAGTCGAACGCGGCATCGGGTTCCTGCGCGACCAGCGCGGCGATGCGGAACGTGCTGTCGCCGATGTTGATCGGGTCGCCGATGCGCGCTCCAAGCGCCTGCGCGCCACTGCGGGTCAGCCAGGCGGTGCCAGCCTCGGGAATGCCCCTGGCATCGGACTCGCGCCCCTGTGCGTCGATCACGCGGAAGGCGCCGCGCAACGGGAAACCTTCGCTCACGGCGCGCAGGTCCGCCAGCTGCACGCGCGCGTCATCGCCGCGCCCGACCGAAGCCATGGTGTTGAGCTCCTGCGTGCTCGCACTGCGCAGGCCGGGCGCGGCCGCGGCGTCGAGCAGGCGCTTCGACGGCGGCGAGTCGCTGCGCACCACGGCGTCGCCGCCGAGCAGGCGGTTGGCCTCGATCGCGAGCGCGCGCGCAGCGCGATCGGTCACGAAACCCACCGACGTCACCGCCACCACCGCCAGCACGAGCGCGGCGATGAGGATGCGCACCTCGCCGGCGCGCAGGTCGCGACGCAGCTGGCGCCAGGCCAGCGACAGCGCGGCCATCAGCGCGCGGTCCGGTCGTCGACCAGCTTGCCCGCGTCCAGCCGCAGCGTGCGCCCGCAGCGCGCGGCCAGCGCCTCGTCGTGGGTGACGAGGACCAGCGTGGTGCCCGCCTGCGCATTGAGTTCGAACAGCAGCTCGATGATGGCGGCGCCGGTGCGGGTATCGAGGTTGCCGGTGGGTTCGTCGGCCAGCAGCAGGCCGGGCCGCGTGACGAAAGCACGCGCCAGCGCGACGCGCTGCTGTTCGCCGCCGGAGAGCTGGCGCGGGTAGTGGTCGAGCCGCTCGGCCAGGCCCACGCGCTGCAGGATGTCGCGCGCCGGGGTCTGCGCATCGCGATCGCCGCGCAGCTCCAGCGGAAGCATCACGTTCTCGAGCGCAGTAAGCGAGGGCAGCAGCTGGAAGTTCTGGAACACGAAGCCGACCTTCTCGCCGCGCACGCGCGCGCGGCCGTCCTCGTCGAGAGTCGAAAGCTCGCCGCCGTCGAGCAGCACGCGGCCGGAGGAGGGCGTGTCCAGCCCGGCCATCAGCGAGAGCAGGGTGCTCTTGCCGGACCCCGATGCGCCCACGATGGCCACCGTCTCGCCCGCGCGGATCGAGAAGCCGATGCCGTCGAGGATCACCAGCTCGCCCGCGGGCAGCATCACGCGCTTGCCCAGGGCCTCGACCGCTAGCGCGGCCTGCGTTGACGTTCGACTGGAGTTCACGGCTTCTTCGAGCATGATGATTCCCGTAGGGCCGATGTCCGGCCGGAGGATGCGATGAAGCCCCGATATGCCGCCATGCGCGCGCAACTTCAACTGCGACAGGTCCTGGGCCTGTTTCTTCTCATGGCACTGGCGCTGGCCATCGGCGGCGTGCAGGCAGGCACCGGCAAGCTCCCGCCGCGCGCGGCGACGAAGACGGTGCTGGTGATGGGCGATTCGCTGTCGGCCGCCTACGGCATGCCGGCGTCGAAAGGCTGGGTGAGCCTGACGGATGCGCGGCTGCGGCGCGCGCATCCGGGCTGGTCGATGGTGAATGCGAGCGTGAGCGGCGAGACCACCGCGGGCGGCGTGTCCCGGTTGCCGCGCCAGCTCGATCGCGTGAAGCCCGCCGTGGTGGTCATCCAGCTCGGCGCCAACGACGGCCTGCGCGGGCTGCCGCTGGAGCGCATGCGCGCGAACCTCGAGCGCATGATCCTGCTGTCGAAGGCGTCGGGCGCGAAGGTGCTGCTGATCGGCATGCGCATGCCGCCCAACCTCGGGCGCGCCTATACGGATGGGTTCGCGAACACCTACACGCAGCTCGCGCGCCGGCACGATGTCGCGCTGCTGCCCTTCCTGCTCGAGCCGGTGATGCTCGACCGCGGCGCTTTCCAGCGCGACAACCTCCATCCCACCGAGGCCGCGCAGCCGAAGCTCGCCAACCACGTGTGGCCGGCGCTGCAACCGCTCGTTCGATAGGCAGGGCACCGCCGGGCCGCGTCGTGTGACGCGGCGCGGGAACCATGCAACGAAACGCCCCGGCCGTCCTGCGACGACCGGGGCGCGATGTCACACCCGTGCGCCGGCGCGATGAACCGCGCCGGCGCCCGAGACTTACTGGCCGTTGGTGTTGTTGGCACCATCAGCCGAGGCGTTCGCCTCTTCGGCGGCGTTGCGGGCCTGTTCGGCGGCATCGGCCGACTGCTCCGCCGCGTCGGCGGCGTCGTCGCGGGCGGTCATGTCCTCGCCGGTGACGGCCGCATCGGCCGAAGTGGCGGCGGACTGCGCGGAAGCAGCGGCGGCGTCGGCGGCAACCTGCGCGGCAGCCGCGGCGTCCGCGTCACCCGTGGCGGCGGCGTTGTTCGCAGCCTCCTGGGCCTCGCCCGCCGCGTCGGCGGCCTCGGCGACGGAGTCTTCCGCCTGCTGCTGATTGGTGCAGGCCGCCAGGGCGAAGCCGAGCGACAGCGCGATGAGAGCCTTGGAAATGTTCATGGTCGTCCTCTGGGGTCATGGGGGACGCGAATGGCGTCGTGCGCAGAATGACAAGCGGCCGTAAACGTCATGCGAAGCCGCCGTTCGAAAATTGAATGGAAAGTTCAGTTTGATGGCCGGAGGGCGCCGTAAGCGGTTGTTCCGCCTCGCAGGCGGGCGCCGCTCGCCGCCGGTCGGCCGGCGATTCGCACCGCGGGACATCACCGGGCGTTTCACTGTGGGCTCATGCCCCGCGGGTAGTCTGATCCTGCGGTCCGGAAGGCCGCGGTCTCCTTGGGATGCCTCCCTGTCTCGGGAGGGGCGAACCCCCGGTCGGAGTTGGCGCTCTCCCGGGGGTTCTCTTTGTCCGGCGCAACCCGTCGGTACGACCCGCGCTGCCATTGCCGGATCCTGTCGACCACCATTCCGTCGCCATGGCCTTCGTGGCGGCCTCGTCGTGCCGACGCCATCGCGCGCGCGGGCGGGGCCCTCCGGTACGTCGGACGCCCGTCGCTGCTAGGATGCGCGGCCCATTCGGGTTTTTCAGGAACGGTTTTGAATGAACAAGTCTCAGCTCGTTGACGCCATCGCCGCCAAGTCCGGCCTCTCGAAGGCCCTGGCCGAGCAGGCGCTGAACGCCACGGTCGAGTCCATCACCGAAGCGCTGGCGCAGGGCGACAGCGTCGCGCTGGTCGGCTTCGGCACGTTCGAGGCCCGCTCGCGCGCCGCGCGCCAGGGTCGCAACCCGAAGACCGGCGAAGCCATCACGATCGAAGCGTCCAAGAATGCCGCCTTCAAGGCCGGCAAGGCGCTCAAGGACGCGCTGAAGTGATGCGAGCCGTCTGATCGGCACGAAAAAGGCGGCTCCGGCCGCCTTTTTCTTTGCCGCGGTGTCCGTGCGTCGACGCTTCTCAGCCGTCGCCGACGACGATCTCCACGTCGCCCACGCGCACCGCCTGGCCCGCGCGGATCTTGCAGGTCTTGCGCAGTTCCACGATGCCGTCGACGCGCACTGCGCCACTCGCGACCATCTGCTTGCCCGCGCCGCCGCTGTCGCACAGCCCCGCGAGCTTGAGCAGCTGGTTGAGCTCCACGTACTCGCCTTCCAGCTCGAAATCGATGCGCTGCATGCTCAGCGCTCGTTGACGCTGAAGCGGCCCGGCCCCATCAGCGCGATGGCGAACGCGGCGACGAGGAACATCGCCTGCAGCTCCAGCGCCCAGCCGCCGTTGCGATCGAAGCGCGCCAGGTCGCCCATGTGCACGAGCAGGATCGCGAACAGCATGTTGACGAAGACCAGCACCGCGCCGATGCGCGCATGGAAGCCGGCGATCAGCATCAGCGGCCCCACCACCTCGCCCAGCAGCACGCCGTAGGCCAACGCACCGGGCAGGCCGCGCGCTTCCACCATGCCGACGATGCCGGCCATGCCGCCGTCGAGCTTGGCCAGGCCGTGCAGCAGGACGAGCAGGCCGAGCGTCACGCGCAGGACCAGCCTGGCGATGTCGTGCTGGGTATTGGCGTTCATCGGTTCCCCCGGTTCGATGCAGGGCGAGGATAGACGGCGGCCGGGGCCTTGTCTGCCCGGCCGTGCGCGATCCGCCGCGTACCATCGCCGCTCCCACGGAGGACTCCCGATGATCGCCTACACCACCCTCGGCACCAACGACCTGGAACGCGCCGCCTGCTTCTACGACGAGCTGCTCGCCGTGATCGGCGGCAGCCGCATGATGGAAGAGGCGGGCTACTACATCGCCTACGGAAACTCGAAGGAAGGCGCGGGGCTCGGCATCACGGTGCCGTTCGACAAGGGCGCGGCGACAGCGGGCAACGGCACGATGGTGGCGCTGGAGGCGAAGGACCGCGCGCAGGTCGATGCGCTGCACGCGAAGGCCCTCGAACTCGGCGGCACCGACGAGGGCG
>CAZNRZ010000030.1:8402-13521 GCA_964575535.1 uncultured Lysobacter sp.
AGGCTGCGACGAGGAGGTCGCAGCCCATGCATACGAAGAAGCTCCGGTTCGGCGAGGGATTCCGCGTCGCGTTCGAGGTGCGCCGCGCGCAGTGCGCGGAAATGGTGCTCGCACCGGGCGATCGCGAGGGAGGAGACGACAACCGCCATCGTGGTGCGGACCAGTGGCTGTACGTGGTGGACGGGCGCGGCGTCGCGATGGTCGAAGTCGATGGACGCAGGCGGCGCGTCGCCCTGGAGCCGGGCCGGCTGCTGGTCATCGAGAAGGGCGAGCGGCACGAGATCCGCAATACCGGCCGCGCAGCGCTGCGCACGCTGAATTTCTACTATCCGCCGGCGTTCCGGCGCGACGGAAACGCGAAGGGCCCGGGGAAGAAGCCGTGATGCGAAGCCGGGCCGGCGGGGCATCGGGTTCGCCGGCGCGCGGCGTCGATGCGCATCACTGTCGGCCCGACCACTCGCGGAACGCCGGCCTCAGTCGACCATTCCCTTCGATTCCGACACCGCCAGCATCTCCGGATGCTCGATCCGTCGCAGTCGGTGCAGCAGCGGATACGCCAGGACGACCGCGAGGATGACGGCCACGCCGCCGTAGAACTGCGGCGTCAGCTCGTGCTGCTCGTCCAGCAGCAGGATGGCGAGCACGATCGCGTACACCGGTTCGAGATTGACCGCGAGCTGCGCCGCGAACGCACTCATATGCCGCAGCGCGATCAGCGAGAGCACGTAGGGCAGCAGCGTGCAGCCCAGCGCCAGCGCGAGCAGAAGGAGCGCGTCGCGCATCGACGGCAGCGTGAACGCGAGGCCTTCGCCCGGCCAAAGCGCGTGCATCAACGGAGCGAGCAGCATGAGCGCCAGCGTGCCGGCGCCGAGCTCGATGCCGGTCACGGTCAGTGCGTCGCCGTGCTCGACCATGCGTTTGTTGAGCGAGCCGAACAGCGCGACCAGCAGCGCCGACAGCGTGCCCACCGCGATCCCGGCGCGCATGCCGTCAGGAACGCCCCCGACCACCAGCGCCACGCCCGGCAGCACCGCCACGCCCAGCAGCAGGTCGCGCGGCTGGAAGCGTGTCTTCGCCAGCCAGGGTTCGACCAGCGCGGTGAACACCGTGCCGAGTGCGATGCAGGTCGCACCGACCGAAGCATTCGAAAGCTTGATCGAGGCATAGAACGTCAGCCAGTGCAGCGCCACCAGCACGCCGATGCCCGCGTAGGCGAGCATCACGCGGCCGGGCATCGCGCGCAGCGCGCGCCAGACGGAAGGCACGAGCGCGATCACCGCGACGACGATGAGCATGCGCCACCACACCAGCGGCAGGGCGGGCAGCGTGATCAGCTTGCCGAAGATGGCGGTGAAGCCCCACAGGACCACGCAGAGGTGGATCTGCAGGAAGGCGCGGCGGGTTTCGGGCGTGTGCATGCGGGGATTATCGAGCGCGGCGCCGCGATCAGGCGGTTGCGGCGCGCAAAGTGAGCACCCAGTCGGCGAACAGGCGCGCGGGTTCGCGCAGGCGCCGGTGCGAGGGATGCACGACGTAGTAGCCCCAGCGCGCGGGCATCGCCGGGCCCGGCAGGCGCGCGAGCGTGCCGTCGCGCAGGAACGGCTCGACGACGTGCTCGCGCGCGAGCACCGGGCCGAGGCCGAAGCTGGCGGCGGTGAGCGCGCCCATCGAATCGGTGAAGCGGTAGCGCTCGGCCAGCGTGCCGCCACGCACCCGCGCCGCGCGGAACCAGTCGGGCCAGCCCTGGCGCGCGTTGTCGGCGATCAGCGGCAGCCGCGCGATGTCGCGCGGCGATTCGATGTCGGCAAAGCCCGGCATCGACGGCGCCGCCACCGGGAACAGCGTCTCGCCCATCAGGTACTGCGCGTTGAGGCCCGGCCACTGGCCCGCGCCGAGGCGGATGCCGAGGTCCGGCCCACCCTCGTCGAAGCGGGCAAGCGCATAGCCGGTTTCGATGCTGATGCGCAGGTCCGGATGCGCAGCGGCGAACTCCGGCAGCCGCGGCAGCAGCCAGCCGCAGGTCAGCGAGTGCAGGGTGGCCACGCGGACGAGATCGCGGTCCTGCGCGGCGGCGCGCAGGGCGCGCATGACGTCGTCGAGATCGGCCAGCGAACTGCTGGCGGCGTCGGCGAGTTGCCGTCCGGCCGGGGTCAGCGCCACCCCGCGCGCGTGGCGCTGGAACAGCGCGACGCCCAGCCGCGTCTCCAGCTTGCGCACGTGGTGGCTGACGGCGCTCGCAGTGAGGTGCAGTTCCTCCGCCGCATGCGCGAAGTTCTGATGGCGTGCGGCGGCTTCGAACGCCGCCAGCGCGGAGAGCCATTCGGCACGGCCACCCATGCGAGCCTCAAATGATTTGATCGGCTGGGAAGCAAAGTATGCGCTTGCGGCCCACGCGGGCGCGCGGACAATTCCCCCAGCGACGAGCCTGCCTTGCGGCCGCTCGCCCTTCCCGGAGCCCGCCATGTCCGTATCCGCCCCGTTCTCCGCCCCGGCCGCGCTGCCGGGCTTCCTAGCCGACCGCTGGCTCACGCCCGTGGAGATCGGCGCGCTCGGCGCGATCTGGGGTGCGTCCTTCCTCTTCATGCGCGTGGCCGCGCCCGAACTGGGCGCGCTGGCGCTGGTGGAGCTGCGCCTGGCGCTGGGGGCGATCGTGCTGCTGCCCTTCCTGTGGCGCGCGAGACAGGCCTTCCCCGCGCGACTGTGGCCGAAGCTCGCGCTGATCGGCGCGATCAATTCGGCGGTGCCCTTCCTGCTGTTCGCGTGGGCGGCGCAGCGCGCGCCGGCCGGCGTCGGCGCGATCTGCAACGCGATGACCGTGCTGTTCACCGCGCTGGTCGGTGCGCTGTTCTTCGGCGAGCGCATCGGGCTGGGGCGCAGCATCACGCTGGTGGTCGGCTTCGCGGGCGTGGTGGTACTGGCTAGCGGGCGCATCGCGGGCATCGACATCGGCCCCGCCGTGGCCGCCGGCACCGGCGCGGCGCTGCTCTACGGCATCGGCATCAACCTGGTGCGCCGTCATCTCGGCGGGCTGCCGCCGGCAGCCGTGGCCGCGGCCACGCTGGGCAGCGCGGCGCTGCTCGTGCTGCCGTTCGCGGTGGTCGACTGGCCGCGCCACGCCGTTTCCGCACAGGCCTGGGGTTCCGTGGCGCTGCTCGGCGTTCTCTGCACGGGCATCGCCTTCGTCATGTACTACCGCCTGATCGCGCGCATCGGCGCCGCGCGGGCGTCGACCGTCACCTACCTCGTGCCGCTGTTCGGCGTCGCCTGGGCGTGGTGGCTGCTCGACGAGCAGCCCACGCTGCGCATGGCGACCGCCGCAGCGCTGATCCTCGGCAGCGTGGCGATGAGCCAGCGGGCGAAATGAGCACGCAGCACCGCGTCGTCTGCGACTTCGAGATCCGTTTCCTCAACGGGGGCGACCTGCGCGGGCGCGACTTCCGCTTCGATATCGAGGGCGACGCCATCGACGACGAAGCGCTGCGTCGGCTCATCGTCGACGACATGCGGCTGTTGATGGTCGACTCGGTGGAGATCCTCGACAGGCGCGTCGTGCGCGAGGCGCACAGGCGGGTCTGAGGGCGCATTGCGCACGCGCGTTCCCGCGCGTGTCCGCGATGCGTACCTGCGTGTCGCCGCGCGGCATCGCCAGCAGTCGCGCGACAGCCGCGGAATCGTTCCCACGGCGCCGCGGGGCGGTGCTGCCGGGCTCCGCCGGCATGGCGAAGCACTGCTTCGCGGTTCGCTGGCCCGCTAATGCGCCCGGAGCAGGCGGGCGATCATCGCCATCGCGGCGGCCGGGTTGCGCTGCCGGGCGCCACCGATGAAGTAGACGTAGACCTCGCGCTCGCCCAGCGGCGCTGCGGGTTCGGCGATGCGCGGCAGGCCATCGGGATCACCGCCCGCCGCCCAGGTGCGGGCATGACCGAGCCAGGCGTCGATCTCGTCGCCCGCATAGCCTTCCGGAATGTCCACGCGCGCGCGCATCAGCCGCGCATACACGATGCGGCCGGTGACGTCGGCGATGGCCGGCTGCTCCGGCGCATCGGTGTAGACGGTGCCCGCGCCGAATCGGCGGGCGACCTCGACATAGCGCGGGTCGACGAAGCTCGAGTGCCCCGGCTCGATGACATGCCGCAACGGCCTGCCGCCGAGCGTGCGCGGCAACAGGTCGAGGAAGGCCGCGAGATCGTCGGCGTCGAAAACACGGCTGGGCGGCATGTGCCAGAGGATCGGGCCGAGGCGGTCGCCCAGCTCTTCCAGTCCGCCGTTGAGGAAGGCCCAGGCCGCCTTGCCGCACCTGGCCAGTGGGCCGCGCTGGGTGATGTGCTGCGGCGCCTTGACCGAAAAGACGAAACCCGGCGGTGTCTGCTCGCGCCACTGCGCGTATTCGGCCGCGCGCCGCGCGCCGTAGAAGGTGCCGTTGATCTCGATGGTGCTGAAGCGCCGGCTCGCGTACTCGAGCTCGCGCCGCGTCACCAGGCCTTCGGGATAGAACGCGTGGCGCCATGGCGCGTAGGTCCATCCACCGACGCCGACGCGGATGCCGTCGACCGCCGGCACGCCCGAGCCCGCCACCGCTCGCGCTGCATGCCACGCGCCGCCCGCGAACACGCCGCGGTCGGCCACGACGGTTTCGGCGAGGCGGCGCTGCATGCTCAGGCCCCCCGGGATGCGCCGCCGCGGCGCGGAGCGCGGGGCCGGCCGCCCGGCCGCGCGGGGCATCGGATCGGGCAGGCCGCGTCGCTCATGCCGGCCGCCTCAGCTGTTCCAGTCCCCGTCGTGCTCGAACTCGACCAGCACGTCGAGATCGAAGGCGAGCGCCTCGACGGCGTCGCGCACGCGGCGGGCGGTGTGATCGTTGGGCGCCTCGACTTCCAGTTCGTGCACGCCCGGGCCCTGGTCGTCGGGCAGGCCGGCGGAGCTGGAATCGTCGTCGTCGGCATGCGGCATCAGGTCGGCGACTTCCTCGACGTGCTCGATGCCGTCGATGCTCGACAGCAGGTTGCCGATGGCGCGCGCCTGGTGCTCGGCGCCAGTCACTCGCATGCGCATCACGGGCATGGCTGGGTTCCGTATTCCGTGGGGTCGTATCGAGGCTAGGCAGCGCGCGGCAAAGGAG
>CAZNRZ010000030.1:13621-19421 GCA_964575535.1 uncultured Lysobacter sp.
CGGTCGTCGCGTGCGGCCCAGTCCGCGTTGGGCGGCGTGCTGGAAAAACCGCTGCCCTGCTGGCTGCGGCCGCTGCGCACGGCGCCGCCGCTGCCGAAGGAGGCCGTGCCGTCGTCCACGCGGATCTTGTTGTCGATGTCCTTCACCCCGCGCACGGAATCGGCGATGTCCTCGGCGCGATGCTTCATCCAGCGCTCGGGCACCTCGCCGGTGAGCAGGACCTTGCCGTCGTCGACGCGCACGAGGATCTCGGAGGCGTCGAGCAGCTCGTCGTCCATGAAGCGTTCGCTGAGTTCCTCGGCGACCAGCGAATCGGAGCGCGTCGCGTTCTTCGGCCCGCGGCCGCGGCGGGTGAGCGCGCGGTCGACCATGCGGCCGATGGCGCGGCCGCCGGCCACGTGCTCGGTATCGCCGGGCGCTGCGAAGTCGCCGTAGCCGCCCAGTTCGGCCGGGCCGAAGGAGTCGTCGCGGCGGCCGTTCTCGCCCCAGCGGCGGTCGGTCACGGAAGGCATGCTGTCGTAGGCACGGCCGCCGAAGTCGCGGTTCACGCCACCCTGCCGGCCCTGCTGCGTCTCTCGATGGTTCATCGGTGCGGTCCTCTGGCCATGCGCTCATGCGCAGGCGTCCATGCTGCGCAGGCGGGCGTTAGAGGCGCGCCAATGGCGGGTGACCCACGGCCCTCGCGCGCTTAACGGCCGCTTCGGCTAAAGGCCGCGCGCCCCGCGCCGATACGGAGGGAAGCCCATCCCCCGGCCGCGCAGGAGCACACGGATGTATCTGATCATCGGCATGGTTGTCGTCATCGGCAGCGTGCTCGGCGGCTTCGCGATGGTCGGCGGCAACGTGCTGGCGCTCTGGCACCTCAACGAGGTCATCGTGATCTGCGGCGCCGCGCTCGGCTCGTGGATCATCGCCACGCCCATCAAGGTCATCAAGGCGTCGCTGGTGGGCGTCAAGGGCGTGTTCGCCGGGCCGAAATACACGCGCGTCGATTACGTCGACCTGCTCAAGCTCATCTACGAGCTGCTGGTGAAGATGCGTCGCGAGGGCATGATGGCCATCGAGACGCACATCGAGAATCCCACGGAGAGCTCGGTCTTCCAGAAGTACCCGAAGGTACTGGCCGACCACCACATGCTCGACTTCATCACCGACTGCCTGCGGCTGATCGTGGGCGGCAACATGGCGCCGCACGAGCTGGAATCGCTGCTCGAGTACGAACTCGAGACGCATCACCACGAAGCGCTGGAGCCTGCGCATTCGGTGCAGAAGGTGGGCGACGCGCTGCCGGGCTTCGGCATCGTCGCCGCGGTGCTGGGCATCATCAACACGATGTCGGTGGTGGGCAGCGCGCCGCCGGCCGAGATCGGCATGAAGGTGGCGTCGGCGCTGGTCGGCACGTTCCTCGGCATCCTGGTCTCGTACGGGTTCGTCGGGCCCATCGCCAGCGCCATGGAGAACCGCGCGCACGAGGACGGCAAGGCCTTCGAGGTGGTGAAGATGGCGCTGGTGGCGAGCCTGCGCGGCTATGCGCCGAGCGTGGCCATCGAGTTCGCGCGCAAGCTGCTGTTCTCCGACGTGCGCCCGACCTTCCAGGACCTGGAAGCCGACCTCAAGGCCGCGAAGGGCTGACCGATGGCCGCGCAGCCCACGCCGCCCATCATCCTCATCAAGCGCCGCAAGAAGGGCGGCGGCGGGCATCACGGCGGCTCGTGGAAGGTGGCCTACGCGGACTTCGTGACCGCGATGATGGCCTTCTTCCTGGTCATGTGGCTGGTGACCAGCACGCCCGAGGAAAAGCTCGGCGGCATCGCCGACTACTTCAAGAACCCCAGCGCGGTGAAGGGCTCCACCAGCACCGCGGTGCCGGGCCGCATGGGGCCCGGCGGCGCGGGCGACTCGCCGGTGAAGATGTTCAGCCAGGTGCGCAATCCGCCGGGCGCGGGCGATGCGAAGGTGCCCGGCATCGGCAGCGGCAAGGATGGCCAGCAGCGCATCGACGAGGCGGCGCGCAGGGCGCGGGAAAAGGTCGACCGCGAGAAGCTGGAGGAACTGCGCAAGGTGCTGACGAAGGCGATCGCCAGCAGCCAGGCGATGGCGCCGTTCAAGGACCAGCTGCTCATCGACATCACGCCCGAGGGCCTGCGCATCCAGATCATCGACGCGCACAACCGGCCCATGTTCGACCTCGGCTCGCCGGAGCTGAAGTCGTATTCGCGCGCGCTGCTGGTCGAGCTCGCGCGCTATCTCGACGACGTGCCAAACCGCGTGGCCATCACCGGGCATACCGACACCACGCCCTATCGCGCGCAGGACGGCTACACGAACTGGGAGCTGTCCGCCGAGCGCGCGGGCGCGGCGCGGCGTGCACTGGTGCAGGGCGGGCTGGCGGAAGCGAAGCTCGCGCGGGTGGTGGGCCTGTCCTCGTCGGTGCCGTTCAACCGCAACGACCCCGCCGACCCCAAGAACCGCCGCATCAGCCTCGTCGTGCTCAGCACCGAGGCCGAGCGCGCGGCCGCGCGCGTGGACGCGCCGCGCGGTCCCGGCGATGGCAGGCCCGCCGATCCGGCGCCGATTCCCACTGCATTGACGATCCCGGCCACGCGCGCCGGCGTGGCCGCGCGGCAGTTGCGCTGACGGGACGCGAACGCGTCAGCCGGCGCGACATCACCGGCCAGGCGCGGTAGCCCCGAGCGCTGGGCCGACGCTACGCCCTCTCAGCGCTTGGCCGCGCGCACCGGCAGCGGCACGTTGCACAGGTCGATGTGGCCGGCGGGCACCTTGTAGAAATCGTCGCGACGGTTGCGGCGTGCTTCCACGAGTTCGGCGAAAAGCGGCGTGTCGGTGCGCAGGGCTTCGAGCTCGATGCGCTCGGCCGCGGGCACGTCGCTCATCAGGCGGATCGAACGGATCGGCACGCGTTGTTCGGCCTTCTCGAAGAAACCCAGCGGACCGGTTCCGCGCGGGATCGTCGACAGCCATTCCATGCCCTGCACGACGCGCCCGACGGTGGTGATGTTGCGGTCGAGCTGGCGCGGGGATTGCCCGGTGACGACGTAGAGTTCGGCGCCGGTGCTGGAATCGAGCGCGACGTCGCGGCCGGCGCCGACCATGCCGTAGCAGTGCGCGGGCCAGTAGCTGCCGCGCTTCGGATCGCGTGCCGCGTAGAAGCCGTCGACGAAGCCGACCTCCGGCGCCCAGCCGTCGACATCGGGCAGCCGCGTCCACGCCTTGTCGAGCGCGGCGGTGGCGCGCGCTTCGGCTTCGGCGGGGAGCTTGTCCTTCGCGCTGCCGAGCGGCCTGCGCTTGGCGTCGTCCTCGGCGGGATCGCCCCACTGCACGACGAAGCCGTCCTGCGAGCGGTTGATGCTCAGCCCGTTCCAGAAACCTTCGCGCGCCAGCGTGCGGATGTTCGCGACATGCGCGGGTGCGAATTGCGGTGCGAGCTCGATGACGATTCGGCGGTCGTCGTCGAGTTCCATGAGCAGCGTGCTGCCCGGGTCCAGCGCGCGCCAGTCGGCGGGCGTGGCGGCGTCGAGGATCTGCTGGGTGGTGCGCGGCTTGGGCGGCGGCACGGGCAGGGGCGGCACGGCCTGCGCGGCGGTGCATGCGAGGGCGAGCGACAACGCGGCGGCAAGGCGCAGGTGGGTCATGGCGGGCTCCGGTCGGGTCCGCCGATTCTGGCGCAGCGGCCGGTGCGCGGCCATGCCGCGCGCGCTGCTCAGTGCTTGCGGCCGGAACCGGACTTGTTGCCGCCGCCGTCCTGCCTGTTGACCGTCGCCCAGGCAATGCGCTCGGCCTCGCTGGCGGACTTGCCGGACTTCTTCTCGCTTTCCTCGATGTGCGCGGCCTTGCGCTTCTGCTTGTCGGTGTAGGCGGACTTGTCACCCTGACTCATGGCGGCTCTCCGTTCTGGGGTGCGGCAACACGTAGCGCCGCACGGGTTAGCGCCGGGACAAGGCGGCCGTGCAGGCATGACTTCCGGCAGCTTCGCTATATCGAAGTCGAGACTACTGTGGACTCCACACCAAGGCGAGTCTCCGACATGCCCGATCCCGACCTCCACCTGCGCAAGTTCCAGAAGGAGCTGAGCGCCGGCACCGTCTCGCTGGCGCTGATGGCCGTGCTGGGCCAGGCCACCGAACCCATGTACGGCTACCAGATCGCCAAGCGGCTGGAGCAGCTCGAAGGCGTGCTCGCCGGGAAGCAGAGCGCGCTCTATCCGGTGCTGCGCGGGCTGGAATCGGCCGGCCTGCTCGACAGCCACGTCGAGCCGTCCATCTCGGGGCCGCCGCGCCGCTACTACCGGATCACCGCTTCGGGGCGCGAGGTGCTCGACACCTGGGCGGCCGCATGGCGCGCGACCCGCGACTCCGTCGACGCCGTGCTCGGCCCGCTCGCCCTTCCTTCCACCGCCCTTCCCGCAGACCGGGGGACCTCCGAATGAACGCATCCGCCTTCCATGCCGACCCGCTGCGCGCCCCCGCGAGCATCGCCGAATACCTCGATCGCCTGCGCGTCGCGCTCGCCGGCGCCGACCGCGCGCTGGTGCAGGACGCGCTCTACGACGCCGAGGACTACCTGCGCTCGGAGATGGCCGCCAACCCGGGGCGTTCGGAGGCCGAGGTCATCGCCTCCGTGGCCGGCAGCTACGGCGCGCCGGACGAGGTCGCCGACATCTACCGCGACACCGAGGTGCGCGTGCAGACCGCGCTGCAGCCGCCGAAGCCGCGCAAGCCGCGGACCACGCTGGGCCAGTTCTTCGGCGTCGCGCTTGAACCGCGCACCTACGCCGCGCTGTTCTACATGCTGCTCTCGATGGCCACCGGCATCTTCTATTTCACGTGGGTGGTCACCGGCGCATCGCTGTCGCTGGGCCTGTCGGTGCTGATCATCGGCATCCCGTTCCTGATCCTGTTCTTCGGCTCGGTGCGCGTGCTCTCGCTGGTCGAGGGCCGGCTGGTGGAGGTGATGCTGGGCGAACGCATGCCCAGGCGCCCGCTCTACACGCCGTCCAGCGCGACGCTGATGGGCCGCATCATGGAAATGTTCACCGACCCGCGCACCTGGGCGACGATGCTCTACATGCTGCTGATGCTGCCGTTGGGCATCGCCTACTTCACGATCGCGGTGACGCTGCTGTCGGTCGCGCTGGCCTGCATCTTCGCGCCGCTCGCGATGCTGCTCGACGCGATGGGCTGGCTGGCCTTCAGCAGCGACGTCGAGGTGACCGGCCAGCCCTACCAGATGCCCTTCGTGTTCCTGGGCGGGGTGCTGCTGCTGTTCGCGACGATGCACCTCGCGCGCGGTATCGGCCGCCTGCATGGTCAGCTGGCCAAGCACATGCTGGTGCAGGCGGGTGCGCGACACGCGGCCTGATGCGGCGACGCGCAATGCGAAAGGGCGCCTCGCGGCGCCCTTTCTTCCGTCCCGATGCTGACGGCTACGCCGCGTACTTCGCGAAGAAGTCCCGCACCTGCGGATAGACCTGCGTGCGCCAGCGGCGCCCGCTGAAGATGCCGTAATGCCCCGCACCTTCGACCGTCATGTGCCGGCGGTCCGCTTCGTCCACGCCCGTGCACAGCGTATGCGCCGCGCGGGTCTGGCCCTTGCCGGAGATGTCGTCGAGCTCGCCTTCGATGGTGAGAAGCGCGGTGCCGGTGATCTTCGACGGGTCCACCTTCTGTCCGCGCACTTCCCACTCGCCCTTCGGCAGCAGGTGCTGCTGGAAGACGATGCGCACCGTGTCCAGGTAGTACTCGGCCGGCATGTCGAGCACGGCGTTGTATTCGTCGTAGAA
>CAZNRZ010000031.1:0-13034 GCA_964575535.1 uncultured Lysobacter sp.
CGCGAAATCGAAGCCGTGATCGGAGGTGACCTGGGCGTCGTCGTCCGGCACCAGCGTGGCCTGCGCGGGGCGCACGGCCTCGCAGAGCGCGAGAAAGCCCGGGTAGCCGGGGCGCGGGGGCGCGAAGGGGTTGCCTTCGAGATTGAACTCGACGCCGTAGTCGCGCGTGAGCGCGGCGAGCGCGTACACGTCCGCCTCGGTGACGTGGCGCGCATCGGGGCGCGGATGCACGGTGATGCCGTGCGCGCCGGCGTCCAGGCAGGTGCGCGCCGCGCGCAGGACATCCGGCTCACGGCCGCCGCGCGAATTGCGCAGCACCGCGATCTTGTTGACGTTGACGCTGAGGCGGGTCATGCGCGCATCCTAAGGCGCGCGCGCGACCGCTGCATCGACTCAGGCGGGACGCGCGGGATCCTGCGCCGTGGCCGCGGCCGCCTCGGCCTGCGCGGCGGCACGGCGTGCCTCGGCCTGCTCGCGCAGACGCTGCAGTTCGGCGGGATCGATCATCAGCGCGGTCGAGCCGGTACGGTCCTCGATGCGGCGCGACAGCGCGCCCATGAGCCAGGCCAGCGTGAGCGCGAGCGCGGCGACCAGGCAGATCACCAGCACGGCGACCGAGGTGGTCTTGAACGCGACCGCGAGCGCGGCCACGGCGAGCAGCAGGTACAGCCAGGGCATGACGGCGCTCCCCATCGACGACCGGGCGAGTGTAGCGCTGCGATCGCCGGCCGCGCCGCGCCGCGCCGGCGCCGCGACGGGCGGCGTCAGAGCAGGGGTGAAAGGAGGCGCGCGAGCGCTTCGGGCAGGCGTGCGCGCCAGAGCGGGCGCCGGCGGTCGGCGCGCACGCGCGGTGCGCGCGCGAGGTCGGCTTCGAGCACGCCGGCCAGCGACGCAGCCACGCTCGCGTCGTGGAACAGCAGCGAGACCTCGAAGTTGAGCCGGAAGCTGCGGTGGTCGAAGTTGGCGCTGCCGATGATCGCGGTCTCGTCGTCGACCAGCAGCGCCTTGGTGTGCAGCAGGCGCGGCCCGTATTCGTAGACCTTGACGCCGGCGTCCAGCAGCTCGTCGAAGTAGGAGCGGGTGGCGAAGGTGACCAGCCGCGAATCGGCCCGGCGCGGAACCAGCAGGCGCACGTCGAGGCCGCCGAGCGCCGCCGAGGTGAGCGCCATCATCGCCGCCTCGCCGGGCACGAAGTAGGGCGTGGCCAGCCAGACGCGCCGCCGGGCGGCGTAGATGGCGGCCACGTGCAGGCGATGGATCGCCTCCCAGGACGAGTCGGGCCCCGAGACCAGCACCTGCGTGGCGACGCCGCCGGCCGGGGCGTCCGCGACCGGCGCGACGCGCGGCGGCTTCTGCCCGCTGGCATAGACCCAGTCCTCGGCGAAGACGACCTGCAGCAGCGCCACGACCTCGCCTTCCAGGCGCATGTGCAGGTCGTGGTAGGCGTCCTCGCGCAGGCGCTCGTCCTGCTCGTCGGTGATGTTGATGCCGCCGGTGAAGGCGATGCGGTCGTCGACCACCACGATCTTGCGGTGCAGCCGCAGGTTCAGCCACGGGCGGCGCCAGGGCAGGCGCATCGGATGGAACCAGGCGAACTCGCCGCCGGCCTCGAGGAACGGCGCGAGGAAACGGCGCGTCACCTTCGCCGAGCCCACCGCGTCGAGCAGCAGCCGCACCTTCACTCCCGCGTGCAGGCGCTCGATGAGCGCGTCGCGCAGCTGCTCGCCGGTGCGGTCGGGCTCGTAGATGTAGTAGGCGACGTGGATGCT
The DNA here is from genome assembly GCA_964575535.1 of uncultured Lysobacter sp. Classification (GTDB taxonomy): domain Bacteria; phylum Pseudomonadota; class Gammaproteobacteria; order Xanthomonadales; family Xanthomonadaceae; genus Cognatilysobacter. The sequence continues at coordinate 1,770 of CAZNRZ010000031.1, forward strand.
CTCGCGCGCCTGCGTCACCGCCTCGAGCAGCGCGCTGTAGGTCGCGCCGCCATCGACCAGCAGCCGCACGTCGCTGGCGGTCGACGGCGGGAGGTGGGTGGTCGCCTGGCCCAGGCGCGCCAGTTCGACGGCCTCGTCCACCGCGACGCCCTCCGGCAGCGCCGGCATGCGCGCGCGGGCGCGCCCGCGGCGCAGGCGCTGGCGGCGGATGCGCTGCGGCCCGAAGACGTAGTAGATGAGGAAGCCGACGTAGGGCAGCGCCGCCAGACTGATGAGCCAGGCCAGCGTCGCCGCAGGCTCGCGCTTCTGCAGCACGATCCACATGCCGAGCCCCAGCAGGTAGGCCAGCCAGCCAGCCACCAGCAGGCGCCACAGGCCGGGGCCGGCCTGCAGACTGTCGCCCAGGGCGTCGAATACCTCGCTCATCGGGGGCCCGCATCCGGAGGGAGCGGCCGATTGTAGGCAGCGGCCGCTGTCGGGCGGTGAGGCCGGTCGCCGTAGGTGAGACGGGCGCGGCCGACAATCCGCGCATGACCGACGCCCGCAAGCCACTGTCGCCGATCAAGGGCCGCGGCGCCGCCTCGCGCGTGGCCTCGCGTTTCGACGTGACCCAGGTGGTGGGCGAGGACGACGGCTGGGGATCGGTGTACGAGGAGCTCGCCGAGGCGCCGAAGCCGGCGACGACGGTCACCGAGGAGCGTGCGCGGCGGATCCTCACCACCAACCAGTCGCCCGACATCGGCTTCTCGCAGTCGCTCAACCCGTACCGCGGCTGCGAGCACGGCTGCGTCTACTGCTTCGCGCGGCCCACGCATTCGTATCTCGACCTCTCGCCCGGGCTCGACTTCGAGACCCGACTGTTCGCCAAGACCAACGCCGCCGAACGCCTGCGCGAGGAGCTCGCCAGGCCCGGCTACGTGCCGCAGGTGACCGCGCTGGGCATCAATACCGACGCCTACCAGCCCATCGAGCGTCGCTATGGAGTGACCCGCGAGGTGCTGGAGCTGTTCGCCGAGACGAAGCATCCGGTGAGCTTCGTCACCAAGGGCGCGCTGATCGAACGCGACGTTGACCTTCTCGCCACGATGGCGCGCGACAACCTGGTCAGCGTGCACTTCTCGGTGACGACGCTCGACAACCGCCTCGCATCGAAACTGGAGCCGCGCGCGTCGGCGCCGCACGCGAAGCTGCGCGCGATGAAGGCCCTGAGCGATGCCGGCGTGCCGGTGGGGGTGATGGTCGCGCCGGTGATCCCGATGGTCACCGACATGGAGCTCGAACGCATCCTCGAGGCCTCGTACGAGAACGGCGCGCGCGAGGCCGGTTACACGCTGCTGCGCCTGCCGCACGAGCTCAAGGACGTGTTCCGCGAATGGCTGGAACTGCATGTCCCCGAACGCGCCGCGCACGTCATGAGCCTGGTGCAGCAGATGCGCGGCGGCAAGGATTACCGCAGCGAATTCGGCACGCGCATGACCGGCACCGGCGTGTTCGCGCAGCTGGTCCAGCAACGCTTCCGCAAGGCGCGCGCGCGGCTGGGTTACGGTCGCTTCCCCGCGCTCGACGCGAGTCGCTTCGTCGCCCCGCGCAAGGCGTCGGCGCAGGGCGACCTGTTCTGAGTGGTAATTGGTGATGCGTCGAAGCGGTAAACGCCGCGCTCGTACTTGCCTTTCACGGATCACGGCTTGCCGCAGGTAGGACGGCGGAACATCACAAGCCACGAACCACGAGGCGCGTCACGCAGGCCACAACGGCCCGTCCAGCCACAGCCAGCGCGCCATCCACGCGCTCACGATCGCGATCAACGCTGTGAGCGGCAGGCCGATGCGCAGGAAGTCGCCGAAGCGGTACTGGCCGGGGCCGAGGATCAGCAGGTTGCCGTGGTGGCCGATCGGCGTGAGGAACGACGCCACTGCGCCCAACGCCGTGCACACCACGAACGGCGTGGCCGGCAGGTGCAGCGATTCGGCGATGTTCACCGCGATGGGCGCGAGCAGCACGGTGGTGGCGCCGTCGGAGAGGATCTGCGTGAGCAGGCCGGCCACGGCGAACATCACCAGCAGCACGGCGAGCGCGGGCCAGTCGGCGATGACCTGCAGCATGCCGCCGGCCAGCAGCTGCGCGGTGCCGGTGGTCTCCATCGCGATGCCCAGCGGGATCACGCCGGCGATCATCACGTAGATGCGCACGTCGATCTCGCGATAGGCGCGTTCGATGTCGACGCAGCGCGTGGCCACCATCGCCACCGCGCCGAACAGGAAGGCGAGCGGGGCGTCGAGCCAGTCGGTGGCCGCGGCGAGTATGGTCGCGCCGAGGATGGCCAGCGCCAGCGGCGCACGCACGCGCCGCTTGGCCTCGCCCGAGAAGGGCATCAGCATCAGGAAGCCGTGGTGCGTGGCCAGCTCGGCGAAGCGCGAGGGCCGGCCCCAGAGCACCAGCAGGTCGCCCTCGCGCAGGCGCTCGTCGGCCAGGCGCAGGCTCACCGGCGTCTCGCGCCGCCACAGGCCGGCGACGACGGCATGGAAGCGGCGCGCGAAGTCCAGCTGGCGCACGCTGTGGCCGATGAACTCCGAGCCCGGCGCGACCAGCGCCTGCACCAGCTGCAGCTCGCCGTCGCCGTCCACGTGCGGTTCGAAGCGGGTGACCGCGTCGAGGTCGAGCCCGCCGTCGTCGTGCAGCGACGCGATGGCGTCGGCCGAGGCTTCCACCAGCAGCACGTCGCCGCCGAGCAGCGGGCTGGTATCGCCCAGGTCGGTCCGCAGCGCGCCCTTGCGCAGCCAGCCGTGCAGCTCGAAGCGGTCGCCCAGCGCGCGGCGCAGCTCAGACAGCGGCCGCGTCGCCCAGCGCTCGCCTTCCACCACGCGCAGCTCGGCGCGGTAGCAGCCCAGGCGCATGTAGTCGTCGTCGGCCGCCGCGCCGCCGCGCCGCGGCAGCAGCCAGCGCGCGAGCAGCATGTAGACGGTGCCGATCACCACCAGGGCGATGCCGATCGGCGTGATCGAGAAGATGCCCAGGCCGCCATGGCCGGTGCGTTCGAGCAGATCAGATGCGAGCAGGAACGCCGGCGCACTCACCAGGGTGAGCGTGGTGCCCAGCGATGCGGCCAGCGACATCGGCATCAGCAGCCGCGAGGCCGACAGCCCACGCGCCTGCGCGAAGCGGGTGACGATCGGCAGCATCATCGCCGTCACCATCACGTGGTGGGTGAACGACGACAGCGCCGCCACCGCCGGCATGATCACCGCCACCGCGCGCGACTCGCGCTGCCCGGCCGCGCGCCCGATCCACTGGCCGATGCGCTCGGTGATGCCGGTGGCGGCCAGTGCGCCGGAGATCACGAACACCGCGGCGACGATGATCGCCGGCTCGCTGGCGAAGCCCGACAGCGCCTGGCGCGAGTCGAGCACGCCGCTGACGACGAGCGCGAGCAGCGTCACCATCGCGGTCACGTCCACGCGCAGGCGCTCGCTCACGAAGAGGTAGAGCGCGCCGGCGAGGATGAGCAGGAAGAGGATCTGGTCCATCAGCATGGCGCCAGTATCCCGGATGCGCGGGTGTACGGCCCACTCACGATGCGCGGCTACACTGGCCGCCGCGTTCTTCCACTCCGCGCCCGATGCCCCCGCATTCCCCCGCGCCGGACCTTGCCGCCGCACTCGCCGCCTGTGCCGCGCCCACCGCGTGGCTCGGCGCCGACGGCCGCGTGCTGCAGGCCAATGCCGCCTTCGAACGCCGTTTCGGCCCGGCGCGAGGGTTCGACGACCTGCACGCCGATCTCGCCGGGGGCCCGGCCGCGCTCGCGGCGCAGGGCCCGCTGCCGCTGGCCGACGGCGAGCTGCACGTCGCGGCGCTCGCCGGCGGCGACTGGTGGTTGCAGTGGCTGCCGGCGCCCGCCGACCGCAGCGCCGAACAGCGCCAGCTGCAGATGTTCGCCGACACCGTGGCCCACGACCTGCGTGCCCCGCTGCGTTCGATCGACAGCTTCGCCAGGCTGCTGGAAGAGCGCGCGGCATCCAAGCTCGACGCCGCCGAGCGCATGCACCTCTCGCGCATCCGCGCCGCGGCCACACGCATGTCGGGCCTGCTCGCCTCGCTGGGCGAACTCTCGCGGGCGGCCAGCGCGCCGATGGCGCGCGAGCCGGTGGACCTGAGCATCCTTGCCGAGTGGGTGGCGGCCGAGCTGCAGGACGAGGAAGCCGCGCGCCACGTCGAGCTGCATGTCCAGCCCGGCCTGCACGTTGCCGGCGACGAGCGCCTGCTCAAGCAATTGCTGCGCGCGCTGATCGAGAACGCGTGGAAGTTCACGCGCGGGCGCGACGGCGCGCGCATCGACGTCGTCGGGCGCATCGAGGGCGGCCGCCTGATCGTCGATATCCGCGACACCGGCTGCGGTTTCGACATGCAGTATGCTCACAAGCTGTTCCAGCCGTTCCAGCGCCTGCACGGCGTGGAGCAGGGCGCGGGCCACGGGCTCGGCCTTGCGATCGCGCAGCGCATCGCGCGACGTCACGGCGGCGACGTGCACGCCCATTCGGATTCCGCGGGCAGCACGTTCACTCTCGTCCTGCCGGCGCCCGCCGGCGAGCCAGGCGCGTGAGATGCACAAAGACATCCTGCTGGTCGAAGACAATCCCGACGACGTCGAGCTGACCCGGCTCGCCTTCGACGAGGCGAAGATCGCCAACCAGCTCGCGGTGGTCGGCGACGGCGCCGAAGCGCTGGACTACCTCTTCGCGCGCGGCCGCTTCTCCGACCGCGACCCGGCCGACCTGCCCTCGCTGGTGCTGCTCGACCTCAACCTGCCCAAGGTCGACGGGCGCGAGGTGCTGCAGGCCATCCGCGCCGACGAGGCCACGCGTTCGCTGCCCGTCGTGGTGCTCACCACCAGCACCGAGCCCTTCGACGTCGAGGCGACCTACGCGCTCGGCGTGAACAGCTACATCCAGAAGCCCGTCGACTTCGAGCAGTTCGTCTGGGCGGTGAAGCAGGTCGGGCTGTACTGGCTGGTGCTGAACCACTCGCGCCCCTGAGGCGCGACCGGCGTGGCGCGGCCCTTCGACGTGCTGCGCACCGATCACGTGGTGCTGCGCGCGCGCGGCATCGAAGCGAGCGTGGCGTTCTACCGCGACGTATTTGGCTGCACGCTCGAGCGTCGCCGCACCGGACTCGGCCTCGTGCACCTGCGTGTGAGCGATTCGATGATCGACCTCGTCACGCTCGACGGCCGCCCGGACGGCGCGGCGGTGCGGGCGCCGGCGGGCAGGGCTGCAACGTCGACCACATCGCCCCGCGCATCGAGCCGTTGGCCTTGGAGGCAGTGCGCGCGCACTTGCTCGCGCATCGCATCGCGCCCCCCGGGGCGGGGTGGTGGAGAACTTCGGTGCCGAGGGCGGCGGCCCCTCGCTCTACGTCGACGATCCCGACGGCAAATCCATCGAACTCAAGGGCCCCGTCCGCGGCTGATGTTCAGCGCGCGCCGAACAGCGTCTCCGCGCGCTGGAACAGCACCCAGCTCGTTGCGATGAACTTGTCGCCACCCTGCGGGCGATTGCCGCGATGCGTATGGGTGAACGCGGCGGGCGCCAGCAGCAGCGCGCCGGTCTTCGGCGCGACCTTGCGGCGCTGGTAGAGGAACTCGGTCTCGCCCTCGCCGAAACCGTCGTTGAGATAGACGGTCCACAGCAGGTGGCGATGCAGCGTCTCGGCATTCGCATCGCGCGGGAACAGCTCGCAGTGCCAGTAGGGATACCCGCCGCGTCCGGCGGTGTAACGCTGCAGGTTGATAGCGCCGGGGCGGAACATCTGCATGACGATGGGCATCAGCGCCGCGTCGTCCATGGCCGCGAGGCGTTCGGCGGTGAGACGGTGGCGCCGGCCGTCGGCATCCTGGGTTTCGAGCATCAACGGCGCCACCAGCGTGTGCGGCCAGCGGCGCAGGTAGCGCACCACGCCGGTGATGACCGCCTGGTTGAGCATGTTCTCGACGTCCGTCCAGCCCGCGCGGCCGGAGATCGTCAGGTCCAGGCTGTCCTTCATGTCCGGGAAGACGCCGCTGCCGACCCGGCCGGGCTGTACGTCCGCGCTTCCGGAAAAGCGCGAGACGACTTCGGCGCACCAGGCCGGGTCGAGCGCGTCGTCGATCACTTCGATGAAATCGTCGGGCGGAAGGTCGTCGCGGGGAGCCATGGCGCCGCTTGCGGGGGAGGTGGCCGGATCGTCGCACGACAGGCGGGTTGCACGACTGCAACGGCGTTCATGCGGCGTGCGACGTGGCGCGTTGGATCGCCATGAAGCGAGGCGGGGCGGGCACTGGCCCGCCACCGGCCGGTACGCGGCCGGTATCACGGCGTGTAGACGCCGGTGAATCGCAGCTGTCGCGCGTATCGCTGCTGCAACGTTTCATGTGAGCCGCGCGACCACGGAACGTGAAGGCACGTCCAAAAAGCCTTGCGTGCCAAAGGCTTACGACTCTGGCACGCATCTCGCTCCATGGACGGCATTCCGCGAGGAGCCTCACGTGTCGCCCAACGGTCCCACCCTTCTTGTCCTGCTGGCCGCCATCGCCTCGGCGCCCATGGCCGTGTCCGCGGCCGAGGAACCCGGCGACGAGACGCTGGTCGTGGCCCGCACGGTGATGCCGCGCATCGCCTACCACGCGCTGGAACCGACGGCCAATCCGGTGCGCGCCCAGGCAACGGTGTTCCCGGGCCGGATCTTCCACGGCATGGTCGACGGGCTGGTCGGCAGCCTCGCCGGCGACGACGAACTCGGCGAGCGCGCTAGCCTGCAGGCCACCGGGCCGGCGCTGCGCCTGGAACCGGGCATGGCGGGTCCGGTCGGCCTTGCACCGGGCGCCTACGGCCCAGGCGCCAGCCAGGGCGGCCGGGCGATCGGCGGTTCCATCGGCGGCGCCGTGCTTCGCGCGACCTCCGGCCTCGGCGATCGAGTGAGCCAGACCGTCCTCCGCGCCACCGCACAAGGCGGCGGGCCGTGAGCATGCGATCGACGCTCATCGCGCTGGCGCTGCTCCTCGCGGGCACCGCAGCCGCCACCGAACCCGCACCGCCCGTGCATTCGCTGGACCGCAGCGACATCGACGGGCGCGCCGGCGCCGCCTTCCACGGCGTGGCCGGCATCAACCTCGCCGCCGGCACCGGCAACGTGCAGGCGAACGTGCGGGCCGTCGCGCTGACGCCGGGCACCGCAGCCGCGTCGGCGCACCAGGCGATCGACGCCACCGGCGCGGACATGCAGCGCGACGCGCGGGCCGTCCTCGCCGGTTCGGCCTTCGAGTCGGCACAGGGAATCCTCGGCCTGAACCAGGCCGCCGGCAGCGCCAATGCGCAGTTGAACGTGCTCGCCATCGGCCCGGATGCGATGGCCGCGTTCGGCCAGCAGATCGACAACCTCGCGCTGGCGGCCATCCGCGTCGAAGCCGAGGTCGACTCCGCCACCCCCGTGCCCGCCGCCGCGCCCCTGCGCGAAGCGCGCATCGACGGCGCTGCGCTGCGCGCGCCCTCGGGAATCCTCCAGCTCAACCAGACCGCCGGCGCCGGAAACGCGTCGGCCAACGCCATCGTGCTCCAACTGCCGGGGGGCACGCCGTGAGAACGGCTGTTCGGCAGATCCGTCGATCCAACCAGAGAGAGAGAACCCCCATGAAACTGCACCGCACCCTCGTCGCCGTCGCCCTGAGCGCGTTCATCGCCCCCGCTTTCGCCTATGGCGACGACGCCTTCATCGACGGCTACGTCTATGTCGACGACTGGTCCATCACCACCGCGATCATCGACATCGACGGCGAAGTCGACGTCAGCAGCCGCTCCTCGGCGACGGTCGACCAGGACCAGGCCGCCGGCTTCAACTATTCCTACGGCGAAGGCGACCAGGCCGCCGACTTCAACGGCAACGCGATGGAAGACGCCAGCGGCAACATCGGCGTGAACATCTCGGCCGGCGCCGGCAATGCGCAGGCCAACGACGCCGCGCTCTCCGCCGTCGACAGCGGCCGCGTGTTCGCCAGCGCCCAGGTCTTCGGCACCCAGCAGTCGCTGCTCAACGAAGGCACCTCGTACATCGGCGGCTTCTACAGCGCGGTGATGGAAGACGATGCGCTGGCCGACGCGGCCGGCAACATCGGCGTGAACATCGCGGCCGGCGTGGGCAACGTGCAGGGCAATGCGATGGCCGGCTCGGTCAACAGCTCGGGCCGCTATGCGCTGGCCTCGGCGGACTCCGACCAGGTGGCCGAAGCCAACACCTGGGGCACGGCGACCTTCGCCGCGCACGACCTGTTCGCGGTGCTGGGCGGCAACGCCATGTCCAACGCGTCGGGCAACATCGGCGTGAACATCTCGGCCGGCGTGGGCAACCTGCAGCACAACGGCCTGGCGATCGCCTCGGCCTCCTGCGGCACCTGCGACTGATCCACGACACGCGCCAAGGCGGCCGGCTTCGTGCCGGCCGCTGCCCTGGGGATTCCGTCATGCATGCACGACATCGAAGGCACCGCACCGCCCTGTGCGCGCTGGCTGCCGCGGCCGCGCTGTGGGTCGCCGACGCGGCTGCGCAGTCGCGGGTCGACCTGTCGCTCACGGGCCCCATGGCGAGCGGGCACAAGCCCGTGCGAACGATGCGCGAGCTGCGCTTTCGCGACCTCATCCAGCAGAAGTACGACTTCAGCTGCGGCTCGGCTGCGCTCGCGACCATGCTCAGCGCGGGCTACGGCATGCAGACGACGGAAGCCGACCTCATCCGCTGGATGATGACCGGCGCCGACACGCGCGAAATCATCCGCAACGGCTTCTCGATGCTCGACATGAAGCGCTACGTCGAGAGCATCGGCATGCGCGCGCACGGCTTCCGCGTGGAGCCCGACGCGCTCTACCGCCTGCAGATGCCGGTCATCGCCCTGCTCGATCTCAAGGGCTACAAGCACTTCGTGCTGGTCAAGGGCGCGAGTGCGGGACGCGTGTTCGTCGCCGACCCCGCGCTGGGCCATCGCGTCATGAACGAACAGGATTTCGTCGCCGGCTGGAACGGCATCCTGCTCGCGGTGGTGGGCGATCGCCCGCTGGCCGATTCCTTCCTCGTCAACGGCCGCAGCTCGGCCGCGCTCGCGCGACGTGTCGAGATGCTCGATCGCGCCACGCTGCCGGTGCCGGTGGTCGAACTCGGGCTGGTCCGTGCGGACCTGTTCTGACACCTCTTCGCATCGAGGACCCATGAAAACCCAACGACTCCCCCTCGTCTTCATGGCCCTCGTGGCAGCGGCGACCGCGATGCCCGCGGCGGCGCTGCCCCCTTCTCCGCAGCCCGTGCGCGTCGAGCTGGTCGACGACGCCACGCTCGCCGGCATGACCGGCAAGTTCTTCGGCGCCGACATGCTGACCGGCGTGCGCATCGACCTGGTGTCGACGCTCGCCAACGCGCAGGGCGGCACCGCCACCGCGTCGGGCTCGCTCTACGTGCGCCGCACCGCCTACGGTTTCGACGTGCGCATCGACTCGCGCGCCGATGCGACCGCGGGCACCGACCCGGCGCTCGCCAGCGACAACCTCGCCATCGGCGGTGAACGCATCGGCGTGCAGGGCATCGGCCAGATCACGCAGATCGCCGGCGACGGCAACCGCATGGGCAACCTCGCGGTGATCCGGCTCGGCGCAGATCCATCGGCGCCCACCGACTTCAACGGCCTGGCCGGCGCACAGGCCGGTGCCGGCGACCTCACCGCACGGGTGAGCTTCGACGGCGGCGGCGTGCAGCTCGGCCTGGCCGGCATTGGCGCTACCATCCGCCAGGACGTGATGCCGGGCGGGTCGGGCCACATCGTGCAGATGGGGCAGATCGCGGGGAACGGCTTCACCGCGAACAACAGCCTGCAGCTGCAGATGATGACGACGGCGATGCCGACCTTGTCGATGCAGCAGCTCGGCATCCAACAGGCACTGGCCGCGATCTCGGGCTTGCGCCGCTGATCGATCGCCACGTCAGGGAACACGACATGCCGCCCAGCTCCACGCTTCGCCTCGCGCCCTGGTTGCTCGCCGGCGCGCTCGCCGCCAGCCCGGCGCTCGCCGACGAGTCGATCCCGTCCAGTGGCACGCCCGAACCGGATGCGACCGCGGTGTTGCACGCGTTGAGCGAGAAGCTGGATGCGCAGGCCGCCGAGATCGCGCGGCTGCGCGCCGAAGTGGAGGAGCTGCAGCTCGCGCAGATGCGCGGGCGCGGCATCGCAGGCGGGCCGGCGCCGCAAACGCCGCCGGCCGAGCCCGACCGCATCGCCCGCGAGCAGCAGACCGCGCCGCGCACCGACGAACCGCTGCAGGTCGGCCAGGCGCGACGCGAGGAAGACGAGCAGCGCCGGCAGCAGGAGAAGGCGCTGGTCGTGCGCGAACATGCGCCGCTGTTCGAGCGCCGCTTCACCTTCGATTCCGGCCTGACCTACAGCTACTACGACCGCCGCGCGCTCACCCTCAGCGGCTTCCTCGCGCTGGATGCGATCTTCCTCGGCACGATCAACCTCGACCAGAGCAAGGCCACGCTGGCCACGTTCGACATGACCGGGCGCTACGGCCTGACGGACCGCCTGAGCATCGAGGCGAACATTCCCTACGTGTTCCGCGACACGCGCTTCGTCAGCGGCGGCGCGGGCGGCGCGGCGAGCACGCTCAGCGAAGTGCACGTGCGCTCGCATGGCATCGGCGACGTCAGCGCGGCGGCCTTCTACCAGCTGGTCAAGGAATCGGCGCGCCGTCCGGACGTGGTCGCCAGCCTGCGCCTGCGCGCGCCCACCGGACGCGAGCCGTTCGGCTTGAAGGTCATCCCGGCGGACCCGACCAATACCAACCTCAACGTACCGGCGGAGCTGCCCACCGGTACCGGCGTGTGGAGCGCGACGGCGAACGTCTCGGTGCTGCGCACCTACGACCCGGTGATCCTGTTCGGCAACTTCGGCTACACGCATCACCGCACGCAGGGCTTCGACGACATCTCGCCGGTCGTGGGCACGGTCTCGCCGGCGGACGTGTCGCTGGGCCACATCCTGCAGCTCAGCGGCGGCCTGGCCATCGCGCTCAACGATCGCGCCGCGGTGAGCTTCAGCGTGGCCTCGGCCATGCAGGCGGCCACGCATATCCGGGCACCGGGCCAGCCCTCGGCACGGGTGCCGGGCAGTTCCAGCAACAGCACCACGCTCAACCTCGGCGTGAGCTACGTGCTGCCTTCGGGCTGGAGCCTCAGTGGACAGGCCGCGGCCGGCCTCAC
>CAZNRZ010000031.1:13134-19074 GCA_964575535.1 uncultured Lysobacter sp.
GCGAGCAGGTCGATGTCGTGCCCGCGCTCGCGCAGCGGCGGCTGCGCCAGGCGCAGCACGCAGAGGCGGTGGTAGAGGTCGGCGCGGAAACGGCCATCGCGGATAGCGGCTTCGAGATCATGGTGCGTGGCCGAGACGATGCGCACGTCGACGCGCACGGTGTCGTGCCCGCCGAGGCGCTGGTAGGTGCCTTCCTGCAGGAAGCGCAGCAGCGAGGCCTGGCTCTCCATCGGCAGATCGCCGATCTCGTCCAGGAACAGGGTGCCGCCATGGGCCATCTCGATGCGGCCGAGCTTGCGGCTGGCCGCGCCGGTGAAGGCGCCGCGCTCGTAGCCGAACAGTTCGGACTGGATCAGCGAATGCGGGATGGCGCCGCAGTTGATCGCGACGAAGGGCATGGCGGCGCGTCGCGACTGGCGATGCAGCGCCTGCGCGGCGAGCTCCTTGCCGGTGCCGGTCTCGCCGGCGATGAACACCGGCGCCTCGGTCATCGCCGCCTTGCACAGCGTGCGCGCGAGCATGCGCATGGCCGGGCTCTCGCCGATGATGCCGTCGAGCCCCGTGTCGGCGATGCGCTGCGCCGATTCGCAGGCCAGCCGCGCCATGCCATGCGCGTGGCCGATCACGGTGTCGAGCACCGCTTCGGGGCAGGGCAGGGTGACGTAGTCGTAGCAGTAGTCGCGCACCAGCCGGCGCACGGCGGGCTGCTGCAGCTGCGTGGCCTCCACGCCCGCCACCCAGCCCACGTTGGCGGCCGCGAGCACCGCGCCGAAGGTGGCGATGTCGGCTTCGTCGAAGCCGTCGCGCAGGTCGATGACCGCGGCGAAGGGGCGCTCGGGTGCGCGCTGCACGATCTTCAGCACCGCGCGCGCGTCGGCCGCGCGGATGACGTTCCATCCCAGTGCCTGCAGCCGCGTGAGCGCCTGCAGGCGCCCGGTGGTGGTGCGCGTCACGTAGACGACGTCACGCCCTGCTGCCGTTCCATCCGCCATTCCCTCGACCCCCCGTCAGACCGGCCACCCTGGCCGGGTTCCCAAGGTAGCTACTGACGATGAGAGGTCAAGGTTTTCGTGACGGGTTTCACAAATGCAACGGACGAACGGTCGCGCGATGCGGATCGCCGCCGTACCGATCAGCCCATGGCAGCGGTGGCTAGCGCGCGGCCGTCGTGTTCCAGGTGGTAGCGCACCGCGGCCTCGACCTCCTGCTTCGAGCCCAGGAACACCGGCACCCGCTGGTGCAGGCCGGTGGGCTGCACGTCGAGCATGCGCGCGCGCCCGGTGCTGGCCGCGCCGCCGGCCTGCTCGACCAGCAACGCCATCGGGTTGGCCTCGTACATCAGGCGCAGCTTGCCGCCCTTCGACGCGCACTTCGCGTCCAGCGGATAGCTGAAGATGCCGCCGCGGGTCAGGATGCGGTGCACGTCCGCCACCATCGACGCCACCCAGCGCATGTTGAAGTCCTTGCCGCGCGGGCCTTCGCGGCCGGCGAGCAGGTCGCCCACGTAGGCCTGCATGGGCGGCTCCCAGAAGCGCTGGTTCGACATGTTGACCGCGAACTCCTTCGTCTCCTCGGGAATGCGCATGTTCTTCGTGGTCATCACGAAGCTGCCGATCTCCCGATCGAGGGTGAACGCGTGCGTGCCGTTGCCGATGGTCAGCACCAGCATCGTGCTCGGGCCATAGGTGCAGTAGCCGGCGGCCACCTGCGCGGTGCCGGGCTGCAGGAAATGCTCGTCGCCGACGGTGTCGACGTCGTCCGGGCAGCGCAGCACCGAGAAGATGGTGCCGACCGAGATGTTCACGTCGATGTTGGACGAGCCGTCCAGCGGGTCGAACAGCAGCAGGTACTTGCCGCGCGGGTATTCGTCGGGGATGACGACGCAGTGGTCCATTTCCTCGGACGCCAGCGCCGCGAGGTGCCCGCCCCAGGCGTTCGCCTCCAGCAGGATCTCGTTGCTGAGCACGTCGAGCTTCTTCTGCGCCTCGCCCTGCACGTTGATGCTGGCCTCGCCGGCCGTGCCGGCGTCGCCGAGCACGCCGCCCAGTGCGCCCTTGCCGACCTGGATCGAGATCGACTTGCAGGCGCGGGCGACGACTTCGATCAGCAGGCGCAGGTTGGGGCCGATGCGGCCCTCGCGCTGTTCTTCGATCAGGTAGCGGGTCAGCGAAACGGTCGTGGACGGGCTCATGCGATCGGCGGGCGGCGGCGGGGCCGTCATTGTCGCCGATGTGGCGCGGGCGGGCCGCCGCGGTTCAGGCGGCGCGGCGTTCGCGCGGCAGCTGCATCGCACGCCGGCGCACCACGCGGGCGAGCGCATCGCGCGCCATCGCGAGCATGCGCAGCGGGGCTTCCGGTTCGGCGGCGTCCATCACCCGGCAGGCTGCCTCCGCGGCATCGCTGACGGTCTGCGCGGCGGCGCGCTCGCCGAGCATGGCCTGCAGCAGGCGCGCCTGGCCGAGCAGGCGGCGCTCGAGCACCGCGTCCGGCCCCATGCCCGCGCGGCGCATCGCATGCACGATGCCGTCCTCGAGATAGGCATGCTGCTGATGGAGTTCGTCGGCGGTGAGGTCGGACATTCGGCTCGGCGGGTCGGAAACGGGGCGCATAGGCTGGGCAGGCGGCCGTGAGCGCGCCGTCGTAGGGCGCCGCTTGCGTTGCCACTCGTTCAGAGCGGCTGTCACGGCGCCTGCATGCGCCGGCTGCGACCGCAGCGCGCGACAATGACCGTCCCCGATGGCGGCGCGATGACAGCGTGGACAGCCCCGTGCGCAAGGTGATCCATGTCGACATGGACGCCTTCTATGCCAGCGTCGAGCAGCGCGACGATCCGGCCCTGCGCGGACGCCCGGTGGTGGTCGCCTGGCGCGGCGCGCGCTCGGTGGTCTGCGCGGCGAGCTACGAGGCGCGCGTGTTCGGCGTGCGCTCGGCGATGCCCGCGATCCGCGCCGAGCGCCTGTGTCCGGACGCGGTGTTCGTGCCGCCGGACTTCGCGCGCTACAAGGAGGTCTCGCGGCAGATCCGCGCGATCTTCGCCACGCATACCGATCTCGTCGAGCCGCTCTCGCTCGACGAGGCCTACCTCGATGTCACCGCGCCGCGCACCGCGCATGAAAGCGCGACCGACATCGCCCGCGACATCCGCGCCGCGATCTTCGAGACCACGCGGCTCACCGCGTCGGCGGGCGTGGCGCCCAACAAGTTCGTGGCCAAGATCGCGTCGGACTGGCGCAAGCCCGACGGCCTGTTCGTGGTGCCGCCCGCGCGCGTGCAGGCCTTCCTCGCGCCGTTGCCGGTGGGCCGCCTGCCGGGCGTCGGCCGCGTGACCGAGGCGCGCCTGAAGGAGCTCGGGTTGGAGACGGTGTCTGACCTGCGCGCGCGGCCCGTCGAAGCGCTGGTGGCGGAATTCGGGCGCTGGGGGCGGCGCCTGCACGAGCTCGCCTTCGGCATCGACGGGCACCCGGTCGAGCCCGAGCGCCCGCATACGCAGATCTCCAGCGAGGACACGCTCGAGCGCGACGAGCCGCTGGACGAACTCGCGCCGCACGTGTGTCGCATGGCCGCGCGCACCTGGGCCGCGTGGGAGCGCCAGTGCGCGCGCGACGCGCAGGAGTCGCGCCTGCCGCGGCGCGCACGCACCGTCGTGCTCAAGCTCAAGACCGCCGACTTCCGCATCCTCAGCCGCAGCCTGAGCCCGCCGCGCGCACCAGCCACGCCCGACGCACTCGCCGACATCGCCTGCGCGCTGCTCGCGCGCGTGGCGATGCCGGAGGCCACGCGCTACCGCCTGGTCGGCGTGGGGCTGGCGAACCTCGGCGTGGATCCGCAGGCCGAGCTGTTCTAGGACTGCCGGCAAAGCCGTCGTCGCCCGTTCGCGGCTGCCGTATGTGACGGGTTGCGCGAAGCAGCGCGCGCGCGTCTGCGCGCGCCTGAACAGGGGTTCACGGAATCCGGCGCGCATGGCATGGTGCAGCGGCACTGCGCAGCACGCCGCAGCGGGGGCGACATGGACATCGCGGAATTCGACGCGTTCGCCGCCAGTCCGGTGCCGATGTGGGCCTTCGATCTCGAAACCCTGCGCATCGTCGCCGCCAATCCCGCCACCGTGCAGGCCTATGGCTATGCATTGACCGAACTGCTGGGCATGACCCTGCCCGACCTGCGCGCGCCGGATGCGTCCGGCAGTGCGCCGACCGATCCACGCGCGCAGTTCCCGGGCGGGCATGTCTGGACCCACCGGCACCGCGACGGCTCGCGCCTGCGCATGGCCATCCACTCCACCGACGTGAGCATCGGCGGACGGCCCGCGCGGCTGGTGGTCGCGCACGATGTCGGCGGCGCCGAACGGGCGCAGGAGCGCGTGCACCTCATCGCCGACGCGACCAGCGACGCCGCCTACGACTTCGATGTCGAAAGCGGCGCGATCTGGTTCAGCGACAGCTTCCGGCGCAACTTCGGCTTCGATGCCGGCGCCGCGCCGCGCAGCCTGGCCGAGTGGAGCGTGCTGGTGCATCCCGACGATCGCGCGCGGGTGGAAGCCAGCCTCGCCGCCGCGATCGCCGGCGATGACGAGGGCTGGACCGAGGAGTACTGCTTCCAGCGCGGTGACGGCACCTATACCGACATCCTCGAGCGCGGGCGTATCCAGCGCGATGCGCAGGGCCGCGCGCGGCGCATGGTCGGCGCGATGATCGACCTGCGCCCGCAGCGCCTGCTGTCCACGCGCCTGCGCCTGCTCGAACGCGCGGTCGAGGCCGTCGGCACCGGCCTGCTGATCGCCGACGCCACCGATCCCGGCTACCCGATCGTCTACGCCAACCCGGCCTTCGAGCAGATCACCGGGCATTCGCGCGCGTCGGTGGAAGGCCGGCCCTTCGATTTCCTGCAGGCCGCCGCACCGGACCAGCCCGGCGCGCAGCTGCTGCGCGAGGCGCTGCAGGCAATGCGCGATGCGCAGGCCACGCTGCGTGGCACGCGCCCCGACGGCGAGCCGTTCTGGTGCGAGTACGGCCTCACGCCCATGAGGGACGCGGGCGGCCGCGTGACGCACCTGATGGGGCTGCTGGTCGACGTCAGCGAGCGCCAGCGCCATGCGCAGCAGCTGGCCTGGCGTTCCACGCACGACGTGCTCACCGGCCTGCCCAACCGCCACCTCATGCTCGAGCTCGCCGCGCAGATGGTGGCGCGCGCGCAGGCCGCGGGCCGGCGCGTCGCCGCGGTGGTCGTCGATCTCGACGAGTTCAAGCTGGTCAACGACGAGCTCGGCCATGCCGCGGGCGATCACGTGCTGGTGGAGCTCGCCGCGCGCCTTGCGCGCGTGGCCGGCGTCGACGGCGTGCTCGCGCGTTCGGTCGGCGACGAATTCGTGCTGCTGATAGAAGGCAGCGACGAGATGCGCGTCGAGCTCACCGCATCGGCCGTGCACACCGCGCTGGCGGAGCACATCGAAATCGGCGGCCGCGGTTGCAAGCTCACCGCCTGCGTGGGCTACAGCCACTATCCGGACGACGCGTCCAGCGCCGAGAGCCTGGTCATGAGCGCCGAGATGGCGATGTACCAGGCCAAGAAACAGGGCCGCAACTGCACCGTGGCCTACCGCGCCGGGAAGATGCCGGTGACCACCGGCAAGCTGCAGCTGCTGCAGGAACTGCGCGAGGCGCTGGAGCGCCGCGAGTTCCGCCTGCTGTTCCAGCCGGTGTTCTCCAGCGACCTGCGCCTGGTCGCGCTGGAGGCGCTGGTGCGCTGGGAGCATCCGCGCCGCGGGCTGCTGCCGCCGTCGGAGTTCATCGCGGTCTGCGAGGAGAGTGGGCTGATCGTCGAGCTCGGCCGCCGCGTGCTGCACGAGGCCGCGCGCCACCATGCTCTGCTCGCCGCACAGGGCCAGGGCGACGTGCGCATCTCGGTCAACGTCTCGGCCATGCAGTTCGCGCACGGCCTGCT
>CAZNRZ010000032.1:0-14566 GCA_964575535.1 uncultured Lysobacter sp.
GGCTGTGCGCGCCGATGATCTTGCCGCGCTCGTCGCGGTCGATCTCGACATCCGCAGGGTTGATCCAGTCCTTCGCGCCGTTGTCGAGCTCGCGATAGAACGTGTCGGCGATGACCATGCCCTGCGTGAGGAGGTTCGTCGCCGGCTCATCGCCATCCACCATGCCGGCGTCGCGCAGCAGGCGGTGGTAGAAGCGGAAATACAGCAGGTGCAGGATCGCGTGCTCGATGCCGCCGATGTACTGGTCGACCGGGAGCCAGTATTTGGCGCGCTCGTCGACCTGCTCGGCGGCGCCGGGCGAGGTGTAGCGCGCGTAGTACCAGCTCGACTCCATGAAGGTGTCGAAGGTGTCGGTCTCGCGCTCGGCGGGCGCTCCGCACTGCGGGCAGGTCGTCCTGCGCCACGCGGGATCCGCCTTGATAGGCGAGGCGACACCGCTGAACTCGACGTCCTCGGGCAGCAGCACGGGCAGCTGGTCCTCCGGCACGGGCACGTCGCCGCAGTGCGCGCAGAGGATCACCGGGATCGGGCAGCCCCAGTAGCGCTGGCGGCTCACGCCCCAGTCGCGCAGGCGGTAGTTCACGCGCACGCGGCCGCGCCGCTGCGCCTCGAACTTCGAGGCCAGGTAGGCGAAGGCCTGGGCATGGTCCATGCCGTCGAGCTCGTCGGAATTGACGATCCAGCCCTTCTCCGTCCACGCGCCGTGGTCGAAGACGTTGCGCTCGAACTCGTCGACGACCTCCACCGCGGCGCGCGTCTCGTAGGGATCGATGCGTGCGTGCTCGCCGAGGGCCGTGCTCATCGGATCGTCGAGATGGCCGAGGTGCTGCGCCGCTTCGACGATGGCGTCGCGGATGTGCGCCGGCACCACCACCATGCGGATCGGCAGGTCGTACTTCTTCGCGAAAGCCCAGTCGCGCTCGTCGTGGCCCGGCACGCCCATGACCGCGCCGGTGCCGTAGTTCATCAGCACGAAGTTGGCCACGAAGACCGGCAGCGCTTCGCCGCTGAGCGGATGGACGGCGCGCAGGCCGGTGTCCATGCCGCGCTTTTCCTGCATCTCCAGTTCCGCTTCGGAGACGCCGCCCTGGCGCAGCCCGGCGATGAAGTCGGCGAGCGCGGGGTCCGTCGCGGCGGCGGCCACCGCCAGCGGATGCTCGGCCGCGATCGACACGAACGTCACGCCCATCAGCGTGTCGGGGCGCGTGGTGAAGACGGTGAGCGGCGGCAGGGAGGCGCCGTGCGCGTCGCGCACGTCGAAGCCGATCTCCAGCCCTTCCGAGCGACCGATCCAGTTGCGCTGCATGGTCTTGACCGCATCGGGCCAGCCGGGGAGCGTGTCGAGGCCGTCGAGCAGCTCCTGCGCGTAGTCGGTGATGCGCAGGAACCACTGCGGGATCTCGCGCTTCTCGACCAGCGCACCGGTGCGCCAGCCGCGACCGTCGACCACCTGCTCGTTGGCGAGCACGGTCTGGTCGACCGGATCCCAGTTCACCACCGAGTTCTTGCGGTAGGCCAGGCCCTTCTCCATCAGCCGCACGAACATGCGCTGCTCGTGGACGTAGTAGTCGGGCCGGCAGGTCGCGAACTCGCGCGACCAGTCGATCGCATAGCCCATCTGCACCAGCTGGGCCTTCATGTGCTCGATGTTGGCGTAGGTCCACTTCGCCGGCGCGGTGTGGTGCTTGATCGCCGCGTTCTCGGCGGGCAGGCCGAAGGCGTCCCAGCCCATCGGCTGCAGCACGTTGTGGCCGGTCATGCGCTTGTAGCGGCTGATGACGTCGCCGATCGTGTAGTTGCGCACGTGGCCCATGTGCAGCGCGCCCGAGGGGTACGGCAGCATCGACAGGCAGTAGTACTTGGGCCTGTCGGACGACTCGTCGACCCGGAAGGCGCCGGTGCGCTCCCAGTAGCTCTGGGCGGCGGCCTCGATGCTGCGGGGCTCGTAGGCGCGGGAGTCGGCGGTTTCGGCAGGCGTGGACACGTCGGAATACGGCGCAGGGGAAGACCGCTGAGCCTACCGCAGCGCACAAATCCCCGCCATGCGCCGCGCCTGCAGCCGGCGTCGACAGGCCATCTGCCTACACTTGTTCTGTCCCGGCTGCCCAGGATCCCCGTGCTCGACCGACTCCGAACGCTGCGTATTCCCTCCTTCGTCGCCGCGATGCTGCTGCTCCTGGGCGTGGGCGCCGTCTCCGTCTCGGGCATCGCCGCGCACTCGAGGAGCGTGGACTCGGTACGGCATACCTACGAGGTGCTGGGGCTGATCGACGACGTGGAGGCGTCCACACGCGCCGCGGAATCGGCCGCCCGCGCGTTTCGCCTCACCGCGCAGCCCGCACAGCAGGCCGAGTACCTGGCGGCTGCCGACCGTGCGCGGAGCGAGGCGGCAGCGCTGGTGGCCTTCGTCTCCGACAACGCGGCACAGACCGGCCGCGCCCGCGCGCTGAACACGCACGTGGCCGAGCGCCTGGCCGAAATCGACCGCCTCGTACGTGTCCAGAACGAGCATGGCGCCGAGCGCGCGCGTAGCGCCACGCTCGGCAGCCGGGGCGTAGAACTGATGCATCGCGTCAGCCGGGCCGCCGAAGCCATGTACCGCGCGGAGAACGCATTGTTGCGCGCTCGTACCGCGTCGTTCGAACAGCGCACTCGGCGTCTCACCACTTTCGTCGTGATCGGCACCCTGCTGCCCATGCTCATGCTCGGTCTGTTGATGGCCGGGCTCTCGTTCGAGAACCGCCGCGTACGTGAGCTCGAGCGCACGAGGCGGCGGGCGATGGCTGAACTCGAGGCCTCGGTCGCCCAGCGCGACCGCATCTCCGAGCAACGTCGCGACCTGGCGGCCTACAGCGGACTGCTGCAGAGCTGCCAGACGCTGAACGAGGCCACGATGCTCACGGGCAACGTGCTCGGTGAGCTGCTCCCCGAGGCCGGCGGGCGCTGCTACGTGCTGCGCGCGTCGCAGAACATGGCGGAAACCGTCGCCGAGTTCGGGCACGCTCGCCTCGGCAGCGCCGGACTCCTGCAGCCCGACGACTGCTGGGCGCTGCGCCGCGGCCAGCCGCACTACTGCGCGCCCGGCCACAGCAGCCTGCGTTGCCCCCACGTCGATCCCGCCGGACCGGAGGACAGCTGGTCGCTCTGCGTGCCCATGGGCGCGCACGGCATGGCCCTGGGCATGCTGCACCTGAACGGCCGCGCGGAGGACGGCGGAAACGCGGGCGATGTCCACGTGGTCGAGACCATCGCCGAGCAGCTCAGCCAGGCCATGGCGAATCTCCAGCTGCGCGAGACCCTGCGGCTGCAGTCGCTGCGCGATTCCCTGACCGGCCTGTACAACCGCCGCTACCTCGAGGAGAACCTGCAGCGCGAGCTGCAGCGCTGCGCGCGCCGCGAGCTCCCGCTGGCGGTGATGATGCTCGACGTCGACCACTTCAAGCGCTTCAACGACACGCATGGCCACGCCGCTGGCGATGCGGTCCTCGCGAAGGTGGGCGAGCTGCTGTCGACGATGACGCGTGGCGAGGACATGGTCTGCCGCTACGGCGGTGAGGAATTCACGCTGGTGCTGCCCGAGGCCGATCCGGCCAACGCGCTGCGCCGCGCCGAGGAGATCCGCGCCGCCGTCGCCGCCATTCAGGTCGTGCACCTGCGGCAGATGCTGGGGCCGGTGTCGGCCTCGATCGGCCTGGCCTGCTTTCCGGCCGACGGCGCGACGGGCGACCAGCTCCTCGCCGCGGCGGATGCCGCGCTCTATCGCGCGAAGTCCGAAGGCCGCAATCGCGTGGTGGCGAGCGGCTGACCTTCGGCACGGGCGGCGCGCGCTTGCGCCTGTGCTTGAATGCGGTGATTCCAAGGAGCCCCCGCATGCGCCTGCAGTCCGCCCTCTCGATCGCATTCCTCGGCGCACTCGCGCCTGCGGTAACCGCGGCTCCCGCGCCGCCAGCCGACACCGCGCTGCACTGCGGCCAGCTGTTCGACGCCCGCGCCGGCCGCATGCTCGGCGCGCACACCATCGTGACCCGCGGCGGCAGGATCGCCGACGTGCGTGCGGGGCGCGTGGACGTGCCGGGCACGCAGGCCATCGACCTCGCCGGCCACGCCTGCACGCCCGGCTGGACCGACCTGCACGTGCATCTCGGCCAGGAATCGAGCCCCGGCAGCTACGAGGAGGAGTTCCGCCTCGACGAGGTCGACTTCGCCTTCCGCTCGGTCGGCTATGCACGCAGGACGCTGCTGGCAGGCTTCACCAGCGTGCGCGATCTCGGCGGCAGCATCACGCCGCACCTGCGCGATGCGATCAACGCGGGGCTGGTCGAGGGCCCACGGATCTGGGCGGCCGGCACGTCGATCGCGACCACCGGCGGCCATGCCGACCCCACCAACGGCTACAACAGCGCGCTGCGGCACCTGATCGGCCCGCCGGGCCCGACCGAGGGCGTGGTGAACTCCATCGAGGACGCGCGCCGCGCGGTGCGCGAGCGCTACAAGGACGGCAGCGACGTCATCAAGATCACCGCGACCGCGGGCGTGCTGTCCTACGCGAAGTCGGGTGATGCGCCGCAGTTCACTGTCGAGGAGGCGAAGGCCATCGTCGACACCGCGCGCGACTACGGCTACCGCGTGGCCGCCCATGCGCACGGCAAGGAAGGCATGAAGCGCGCGGTGCAGGCCGGCGTGACGAGCATCGAGCACGGCACCTACATGGACGACGAGGTGATGTCGCTCATGAAGAAGCACGGCACCTGGTACGTGCCGACCATCCATGCCGGGCGCTTCGTGGCCGACAAGGCCAAGGTCGACGGCTACTTCCCGCCCGTCGTGCGCCCGAAGGCCGAGCGCATCGGCGCGCTGATCCAGGACACCGCGGGCCGCGCGTATCGCAACGGGGTGAAGATCGCCTTCGGCACCGACATGGGCGTCGGCCCGCATGGCGACAACGCGCGCGAGTTCGCCTACATGGTCGAGGCCGGCATTCCCGCGGCGTATGCGCTGCAGTCGGCCACCTTCCTCGCCGCGCAGGTGCTGGGCGTCGACGACCAGGGCGTGATCGAGGCCGGCACGCGCGCCGACATCGTGGCGGTGCCCGGCGATCCGCTGCAGGACATCTCGTTGACGACGAAGGTCGACTTCGTGATGAAGGACGGCGTGGTCTACCGCCGGCCATGAGCGCGCGACTGCGCATTGCCGCCGCGCTCCCGGGGCGCCCGCGCAGCCGCGTGGCGACGGAGGCCTCGCCATGATCGCCGGCGAGACGATCGGTTATGTCGCCGCCGTCCTCACCACGGTGAGCTTCATCCCGCAGGCGGCGAAGACCATCCGCACGCGCGACACCAGCGGCATCTCGCTCGGAATGTATGCGGTGTTCACCGTCGGCGTGGCGTTCTGGCTGTGCTACGGAATCGTGCTCGAATCCTGGCCGATGATCCTGTCGAACATCGTCACCCTGGGGCTGTCGTCGACCATCCTCGCGCTCAAGCTGCGCTACGGCTGACGCGCCC
The DNA here is from genome assembly GCA_964575535.1 of uncultured Lysobacter sp. GTDB lineage: Bacteria > Pseudomonadota > Gammaproteobacteria > Xanthomonadales > Xanthomonadaceae > Cognatilysobacter. The sequence continues at coordinate 5,505 of CAZNRZ010000032.1, forward strand.
GGCCAGCGCCAGCGCGAGGAACCAGAGCGCGAACGCGAGCCGCTGGCAGAGGCCCGGCGGCAGCGCGACCGGCGCCAGCAGCGCGAAAACCAGCGTGCCGGCCGCGCAGGCCGCCACCGCATTCGCCGCGACACGCGCCGACGCCTCGCGCAGGCCCGAACGCAGCAGCACCGCGCCGGCCACGAACGCCAGCCACCACGCCGTCCACGCCGCCGCGTGCAGGCGGCTGCGCGGTGCATCGAGGTCGGACGAATCCAGCGGCAGCAGCCCCTGCGCCGCGAACGCGAGCGCGGACAGCAGCAGCGCCTGCGAGCCGATGCGTGCGGTCCAGCCGGCACCGCCCAGGCGCCCACGCAGCCCGATCGCGGCGATCGCCGCGAGCACGCCCGGCACGACGAACGCGAGCGCATTGAACGCAGCGGCACGCGGCACGCCACTCGCACCCGGCAGCCCCACCGGGTACGCGAGATGCGAAAACACGGGGAACATCGCGCCGAAACCGATGATCGCGGCGGCGAAGACGAGGGCCGCGAGCGGCGCGGCGAAGCGGACGAGGCCTTGCATACGCGCATGCTAGCGTGCCGCCCTTGCCCCGCCGCGCAGGCATCCCCATCTGCGCAGGAACGCCAGGAGCCCCCATGACCGCCGACGCCAAGCCGCACGTCTTCGACGCCACCGCCGACCGCTTCCAGAACGACGTGCTGCAGCGCTCGCTGGAGGTGCCCGTCCTCGTCGACTTCTGGGCCGAATGGTGCGGTCCGTGCAAGACGCTGGGCCCGATCCTCGAGAAGCTGGCCGGCGAGTACAACGGCGCGTTCGAACTGGCGAAGGTCGACGTCGACCGCGAGCAGCAGCTCGCCGCCGCGTTCCAGGTGCGCTCGATCCCGACGATCTTCCTGGTGAAGGACGGCCAGCTGGTCGACGGCATCCCGGGCGCGCTGCCCGAGGGCCAGCTGCGCGAGTTCCTGCAGTCGCACGGGATCGTGCCGGCCGCGGCGGCGGAGCCTGAAGTGCAGGCCGCGCCGGAAGCGACCGATCCGCATGCCGAGGTCGTGCGCCTGCGCGGCGAGGCGGCCGAGAAGCCCGAGGACGACGCGCTCAGGCTCGACCTCGCACTGGCCCTGCTGCGAACCGGCGCGACCACTGAAGCCGAGCAGATCCTCGACGCGCTGCCCGCCAACCTCGCCACCGACGACCGCGCCGAGCGCGCCCGCGCACACCTGCGCCTGGTCGCGGCGGCCAAGGACGCGCCGCCGGCCGACGTGCTCGAAGCCGCGCTCGCCAGCGACGACGCCGACCTGCGTGCGCGCCACCTGCTCGGCGTGCAGCGCCTGCTGCAGGGCCGCCACGAGGACGGGCTCGAGCACCTGCTCGACCTGCTGCGCCGCGACCGCACCTGGGAGGACGCCCTCGCGCGGCGCACCCTGATCGATGCGTTCCGCACGCTCGATGACGAGGATCTCGTCGGCCGCTATCGCAGGAAGATGTCGTCCCTGCTGTTCTGAGGTCCGCGCCGGCGCGTTTCCCAGGCACGGTCCCGTTCGGCACGGATCGATTCGTCGATCCGGTGGCTGCGAGCGCAGGTCCGGCCGACCCTTCCGGCCGGATCCGACGAATCGGCATCGCGCTATCGAAAGGCACGTTCCCCGTCGCGAACCTCTTCCGCGCAAGCAGCCTGACAGGGTGTCGGCTGAACCATGCGTCTCCTCTGTGTCCATCGCTGGCAAACCAATCCGCACCCAGATGCGAATCAACGCACGCCTCTTCCGCCACGGCCTGAACCTGTGGCCGCCGTTCCTCGCCACCGGCATCCACGTCACCCACCTCTCGGATGACTGGCGCCATGCGCGCGTGGAGCTGCGGCTGCGCCCGTGGAACCGCAACGCGGTCGGCACGCACTTCGGCGGCAGCCTGTTCGCCATGACCGATCCGTTCTGGATGCTGCTGGTCATGCGCAGCCTCGGGCCGGGCTACTACGTCTGGGACCGCTCGGCCACGATCGACTTCCGCCGCCCCGGCCGCGGGCGCGTGCATGCCTGCTTCGATCTCGACGACGCCACGCTCGCCCGACTGCGCCACGCGGCCGATGGCGGCGACAAGGTGCTGCACTGGTTCGACACGCCGGTGATCGATACCGAAGGCGAGGTGGTGGCCCAGGTGCGCAAGCAGGTCTACATCCGGCGCAAGCCGGCGCGCTGAGCGGTTCCGGTTCCGCAGGCCAGCGCACTGCGCGGCTCACGCCGCGCGTCGTATGCTCGGCCGCGCATGACCGAGCCCACGCCCCCGAACGCCACGCCCGCCCCCGCCCTGCCGCAGATCGACGGCTACCGCCTCGTGCGCGAGGTCGGCCGCGGCGGCATGTCCACGGTCTACCTCGCCGAGCAGACCGCGCTCGGGCGCGAGGTCGCGCTGAAGGTGATGTCGCCGCAGGCGCTGGGCGACGAGATCAGCCGGCGACGCTTCGAGAACGAGGTCCGCACGATCGCGCGGCTCGAGCATCCCAACATCGTGCGCATCCACGAGCTGGGCCGCACGCGCGACGGCCTGCCCTACTACTCGATGCCGCACCTGGCGCGCGGCCATCTCGGCGGCCGCGATTTCACCCGCGACGAAGCCGGCGCGGTCGACATGGCGAAGGCGCTGCTGGGCGCGCTCGAATACGCGCATTCGCGCGGCGTGGTGCATCGCGACGTCAAGGCCGAGAACGTGCTGTTTGACGACGCGGGCCGCCCGCTGCTCGCCGACTTCGGCATCGCCCTGCGCCGCGGCTACGGCCCGCGCGTGACCGCCGCCGGCCTGGCCGTGGGCAGCACCGCCTACATGGCGCCGGAGCAGGCGCGCGGCGAGCAGGTCGACGGCCGCGCCGACCTCTACAGCCTGGGCGTCGTGCTCTGGGAAATGCTCGCGGGCCGGCTGCCGTACGAGGCGCAGGACGCGTTGTCGATGGCGCTGATGCATGCGCAGGATCCCATCCCGAAATTGCCGCGCGGCCTGCGCCACTGGCAGCGTTTCATGCAGCGCGCGCTGGCCAAGAACGCGGACCAGCGCTTCCAGAACGCCGCGGAAATGCGCGAGGCCCTGCTGTCCGTGCGCCCGGCTTCATGGCAGCCGGCGCTGGAGCGCGTGCGCGACGCCGCCGCGTCGCCGGCCGCCAGGCGAGGCGCGGGCGTGCTGGCGATCGTGGCCATCGCGGGCCTGGCGATCGCGCTGTGGCCGCGGGTGGGCGACGACGGCTTCTTCCGTGCGCCGGTCACCGTAGTGCGGCCGCCGCAGGCCGCGGCGCCCGCGCCCGTCGAGGCCACAGCCACCACCACCACCACCGCACTCGACACCGCGCTGGAGGACGCGCGCGCGCAGATCGCGCGCGGCGAACTCACCGCGCCCGCGGACGCGAACGCGATGGCCTCGATCCTCGCGGCCTGGCATTCGGACCCGACCAGCCCGCGCGTGCGCGAGGCCAGCGAAGCGCTCACCAGCGCGATCGGTGAGCGCGTGGCGCGCCACCTGCGCGAGCGCGAGGACAGCCGCGCGCGAGAACTCCTGGCGAAGGCCGACGAATTCGCGCGCGCCACCGGCCAGGGCGGCTCGGCCGCGCAGATGGCCTTGGGCGAAGCCGCGCGCAAGGCGGCGGTCGATCGTGCCGAGGCCGCGGCCAAGCGCGGCGATCGCGAGGCCGCGCTGAAGGCGATCGCGCTGGCCCGGGAGTTCGGCCTGCCGAAGGCCGCGGCGACGCGGCTGGAGAAGCAGGTCGCATCACTGGTGACCACGGGCGGCGGCGAACGCGTCGCAAGCAATAACGACGGCGCCGGCGGCCGGCTTTCGGCGCGCCCGGTCAGCCGCGCCGAGTACGAGCGCTTCGTGGAGGCGACCGGCCGCAAGTCGTCGATCTGCCGCGAGCGTGTGTCGGTGCTGCGCGTGCTCAAGCCGCGCGACTGGCGCGAACCGGGCTTCGCGCAGTCGCCGGGGGATCCGGTGGTCTGCGTCTCCATGCGCGACGCCGAGGCCTATGCGCAGTGGCTGGGCGCGCGCGACGGCCGCCGTTATCGGGTACCGAGCGCCGAGGAAGCCGCGGCCGTACCGCCGAGCTTCCCCGGCCGCGCGGTGGGCCTGTGGCTGCGCGACTGCGGTGGCAACTGCCAGCAGCGCCAGGTCAGCGGCGCGAAGTCCCGCCTGCTGCAGGCCGCGCGCGGCTACGAGGACGTGGGCTTCCGCCTGCTGCGCGAGTCCTGACCGCGTGACGGCGCGGCGTAGAATCGCCGCATGCGCAAACCCACCCTGCAGCGGCTCTTCCTCACGGGCCTGCTCACCCTGCTGCCGATCTGGCTGACCTGGGTCGTCGTCAAGTTCGTCTTCGTGCTGCTGTCCGACATCAGCCGCCCGCTGATCGGCCCGGGCCTGCAGCGCATCGCGCAGGGCCAGCCCTCGCTCGCATGGCTGGTCGAGCCCTGGGTGCAGAACGCGCTGGCGCTGCTGGCCACGGTGGCGGTGATCCTGCTCTCCGGGATCATGGCGCGGCGCGTGTTCGGGCAGCGCCTGCTGCGCTGGCTCGAGGCGCTGATCCAGAAGATCCCGTTCGCCAACATCATCTACGGCAGCGCGCGCCAGCTGCTCGACATCCTGCAGACCAAGCCCGACGGCACGCAGCGCGTGGTGCTGGTGGACTTCCCGCATACCGAGATGAAGTCGATCGGCTTCGTCACCCGCGTGCTGAAGGAACAGGGCACCGGTCGCGAACTGGCCGCCGTCTACGTACCGACCACGCCGAACCCGACCTCCGGCTATCTCGAGATCGTGCCGGTGGAGAAGATCACGCCCACCGACTGGACCGTCGACCAGGCCATGGCCTTCATCATTTCCGGCGGCGCCGTCTCGCCGGAAAGCATTCCGTTCTCCCCGCCGCGCGAAGCAGGCCCCGTGACGTGAGCCTGCGGGGGCCGCTAGGGGATCGCGCGGTCGTCCTGTTCGTCGCGCTCGCCGCGCTGTTCTGCGTCAACACGGTGCTCGCCGAATTCATCGGCGTGAAGATCTTCGCGCTCGAGGACACGCTCGGCCTCGCACCTTTCGAGTGGCGCCTGTTCGGCCAGAGCGGCTCGCTCAGCTTCACCGCCGGCACGCTGCTGTGGCCCGTCGTATTCCTGATGACCGACGTCATCAACGAGTTCTACGGGCGTCGCGGCGTGCGGCTGGTATCGATGCTCGCGGCCGTGCTGATCGTCTACGGCTTCGCGTTCGCGTTCGCGGCCATCGCGCTGGCGCCCGCGGGCTGGTGGGTCGGCGCCGCGCAGCCGCAGGGCGTCGACGACTACCAGGCGGCGTTCGCCGCGGTGTTCGGGCAGGGCCTGTGGACGATCGCGGGCTCGCTGGTCGCGTTCGTGATCGGCCAGCTGATCGACGTCGCCGTCTTCCACCGCATCCGCCGCGCCACCGGCGAGCGCGCGATCTGGCTGCGCGCGACCGGCTCCACGGCGGTGTCGCAGCTGGTCGACAGCTTCGTCGTGCTCTACATCGCGTTCGTGCTGGGCCCGCAGCAGTGGCCGACCTCGCTGTTCCTCGCGGTGAGCTCGGTGAACTACGCCTACAAGATGCTCGCGGCGGTGGCGCTGATCCCGTTGATCTATCTGGTGCGCGCCGGAATCACGCGCTACCTCGGCGCTGCGCGTGCCGCGGAGCTGCGCGCCGACGCGGCGCTCTAGCCGCCCGTATATCCGCAACAGGCACTGCGGGCGACCCGTGACTTCCGGCCGGTGGGCCGGCCGCACGCATCGGCGATGCTTGGCCGTCCATTGACGGAGCCCATCATGACCCTGCGCCCGCTCGTGCTTTGCCTCGCCGTCGCCCTTGCCGGCTGCGCGACTGTCCCCGCCGCGACATCGCCCGAGGCCGCGCCACCCGTGGCATCGCAGCAGTCCAAGGCGCAGCGGCTGGATGCGCTGTACGAGCAGTACTGGGAGGAGTCGCTCAGGCTCAACCCGCTGCAGGCGACGTTCCAGGGCGATCCCCGCTACAACGACCAGCTGCCCGACTTCGGCAGCAAGGCGTTCCGCGACGAGGCCCGGGCCTTCACCGAGCGCTGGCTGAAGACGATCGAGGCGGTCGGCCCCGATGGCCTCTCCGGGCAGGACCTGCTGAGCTACGAGATCTTCGTGCGCGACGCGCGGAACTCGCTTGCGGGCGAGCGCTTCCCGGGCTGGATGATGCCGGTGAACCAGATGGGCAGCATTCCCATGTTCGCCGTGCAGATGGGCTCCGGCACCGGCGCGCAGCCGTTCAAGACGGTCAAGGACTACGAGAACTGGCTCGCGCGCGGCGACAAGCTGCCGCAGCTGATCGACACCTCCATCGCCAACATGCGCGAAGGCATGAAGGCCGGCGTGGTGCAGCCGCGCGCGCTGATGGTCAAGGTGGTGCCGCAGCTCGATGCGCTCATCAAGGACAAGGCCGAGGAGACGCTGTTCTGGGGCCCGGTGACGAACATGCCGAAGGAGTTCTCCGAGGCCGACCGCACGCGCCTGACCGCCGCCTATCGCGACATGATCGAGAAGCAGGTCATGCCGTCGTACCGCGAGCTGCGCGCCTTCATCAGCGACGAATACCTGCCCGCCACGCGCGATACCTATGGCCTGGACAAGCTTCCGGACGGCCAAGCCTGGTACGCCTACAACGCCAAGGGCAGCACCACGACCGACCTCACGCCCGCGCAGATCCACGACATCGGCCTGGCCGAGGTGGCGCGCATCCACGGCGAGATCCGCGGCGTGATGGCGCAGACCGGCTTCAAGGGCTCGCTGCAGGATTTCTTCCGCTTCATGCGCACCGACAAGCGCTTCGAATACGCATCCGAAGAGGACCTGCTCAAGCACTACCGCGGCCTGGAAGCGAAGATCAATGAGCGCGTGCCGCAGCTGTTCTCGCTGATCCCGAAGTCGCCCTTCGAGATCCGGCCGGTCGAGCCCTACCGCGCGAAGTCCGCGGCAGGCGGTTCCTACATGTCGCCCAGCGAGGACGGCACGCGCCCGGGGATCTTCTACGTCAATACCTACGACCTGCCCACGCGCAAGAACTGGGATGCCGAGGATCTCTACCTGCACGAGGCCATTCCCGGCCACCACTTCCAGATCGCGCTGCAGCAGGAGCTCACCGGCCTGCCGAAGTTCCGCCGCTTCGGCGGCGAGACGGCCTTCGCGGAAGGCTGGGGCCTCTATGCCGAGTCGCTGGGCAAGGATCTCGGCGTTTACACCGATCCCTACAACTACTTCGGCTACCTGCAGAACGAGCTGTGGCGCGCGATCCGCCTGGTCGTCGACACCGGCCTGCACAGCAAGGGCTGGAGCCGCGAGCAGGTGATCAAGTACATGCTCGACAACTCGGCCGAGAGCGAGACGCAGTCCACCGCCGAAGCCGAGCGCTACATCGCATGGCCGGGCCAGGCGCTGGCCTACAAGATCGGCGAGCTCAAGATCAAGGAGCTGCGCGCACGCGCCGAGAAGGAGCTCGGGGCGAAGTTCGACATCCGCGAGTTCCACGCCGAGGTGCTGCGCGACGGCGCCGTCCCGCTGGAAATCCTCGAAGGCAAGATCGATCGCTGGATCGCTGCGCGAAAGGCCTGATCGCCACGCCGCGACACGGGAAAAGGGCCGCGCGAGCGGCCCTTTTCTCTGGGGCGCGCACGTACATGCAGGCGCAGCGCGAAGCCATACACCGGCCGCTCACGTCGCGCCGCCAAGACTCGGGCGCCCGCTCCGACGGATGCCCGAATGCGCCTGGTCCGCTGGTCCCTCCTGCTGCTCGCCGCGAGCGCCGCGCTCGCCTGCGTTCCGCGTCGCGACCCCGACCGGCCCATCCCCACCGCGCTGCTTCCCTCCGACCAGGGCTCGCACCGGCTCGTCGTCGTGCTGCCGGGCCGGCGCGACCGTCTCGAATCGTTGCGCCGCAGCGGCATCGGCGAGGCGATCCAGCGCGTCTGGCCCGACGCGGACGTGCTGTTCGCCGAACTCTCGATGCCCTACTACCTCGACCGCAGCGCCACGCGGCGGCTGCACGACGAGGTGCTGATGCCCGCGCGTCGACGCGCCTACACCGAGATCTGGCTGGTAGGTGCGTCGCTCGGCGGCATGGGCGCGATCCTCTACGAGCGCGACTACCCGGGACAGGTCGACGGCATGCTGCTGCTGGCGCCCTACCTCGGCGAGCGCGCGGTGCACGACCAGATCCGCGCCGCGGGCGGGGTCGCCGGGTGGGCGCCTGGGGCGCACTCGGCCGATTCTCCGGACGGCTGGCAGCGCGAGCTCTGGAAGCACCTGAAGACCTGGACGCGCGAGCCGGACCGCGCGCGCGATGTCTGGCTGGCCTACGGCGACGGCGATTACCTGCGCGACAGCATGCCGCTGCTCGAACAGGTCCTTCCCGCGGAGCAGGTGGTCGTCGCACCGGGCCGGCACGCCTGGAGCACGTGGACGCCGCTCGCGGAGCGCGTACTGCGGTCCATCGACGCGGCCCGTGCGCCGGCGGCGCCTGCCTTGCCCGGGCCTCCACGCCACCAGCGCTAGCCTCACGTTTCAACGAGAGGACACGCAATGCTCATCGAGATCAGCACCAACAACATCCGTCACGACGAGTCCGTGGTCCGCCACGTGCACCAGACGCTGGAATCCGCGCTCGGCCGCTTCGGCGACCGCGTCACCCGCGTGGAAGTGCACCTGCAGGACGAGAACGCCGACAAGTCCGGCGACAACGACAAGCGCTGCTCGCTGGAGGCCCGCGTCGATGGTCGCCCGCCGCTGGCGGCCACGGACGAGGCCGGCACGCTGGCCGTGGCCATCACCGGCGCGGCGCGCAAGCTTCAGCGCGTGCTCGAGACCGATCTGGGCAAGCTGGCGGACCAGGTCCATCGCAGGCACTGATTCGCCCGTCGCCCGCCGGGCAGTCCCGCGGGCGCGCCAACCCGCACCCGTGGACGACCGCACGCATCGGCATCGCACTGCCGCACGCCAGGCCGCATCGCATCGCCCGACATGACGCATCCGACGTGACCCTGACTCCGCCGATCCAACCGCACCCCGCGC
>CAZNRZ010000032.1:14666-17700 GCA_964575535.1 uncultured Lysobacter sp.
CGACATGACGCATCCGACGTGACCCTGACTCCGCCGATCCAACCGCACCCCGCGCAGCCACTGGCCGGGCGCGTCGTGCTGGTTACCGGCGGCGCGCAGGGCATCGGCCGCGGCATCGCGCAGGCGGTGCTGGGCGCGGGCGGTGCGGTGGTGATCGGCGATGCGGACGCCGACGCCGGCCGCGCCTGCATCGAGGAATGGGACGCCGGCGCGGCGGCGATGTTCCTGCGCGTGGACGTGGCGAAGGAGGCGTCGATCCGGCGTTTCGTCGACGGCGCGCTCGGCTTCTACGGGCGCATCGACGGGCTGGTCAACAACGCCGCCATCGCCGACGCCGAATCCGGCCCCCTCGAAAAGCTGGCGCTGGCCGAGTGGAACCGCTACCTCGCCACCGGCCTGACCAGCGCGATGCTTTGCACGCGCCATGCGTTGCCGGCACTGCGCGAATCGAAGGGTGCGGTGGTCAACATCGCGTCCACCCGCGCCTCGCAGTCCGAACCCGACACGGAGGCGTATGCCGCGGTCAAGGGCGGGCTGGTGGCGCTCACCCACGCGCTGGCCGTGAGCCTCGGTCCGGATGTGCGGGTGAACTGCATCAGCCCCGGCTGGGTGCCCACCGACGCCTGGCGCAAGCCGTCGGCGCGCCGCCGGCCGAAACTCTCGCGCAGCGACAACGCGCAGCACCCGGCCGGGCGCGTGGGGACGCCCGGGGACGTCGGCGCGCTCGCCGTGCACCTGCTCTCGCCCGCCGCGGGCTTCACCACCGGTGCCGAGTTCGTGGTCGACGGCGGCATGTCGCGCCGCATGCGCTACGACTGACCCGCGCACGTCGCGGCCAGTGCCGCTGTCACCCGGCGAAGACCACCGGATGGAAGACTGCGCGGCAAGGAGCCCGCATGCGCATCCATCACCTGAACTGCATTTCCACCTGCCCGCTGGGTGGGCACCTGATGGACGGCTTCTCGCCGTCGATGTTCGAGCGAGGGCGGCTGGCCTGCCACTGCCTGCTGATCGAGACGCCGCGCGGCCTGGTGCTGATCGACACCGGCCTGGGCCTGCGCGACGTGCACGATCCGCGCGGGCGCCTGAGCCGGTTCTTCCTCGGCCTGGTGAGCCCCGAGTTCCGCGAGGAGATGACCGCCGTGCGCCAGATCGAGCGCATGGGCTTCAAGGCGTCCGACGTGCGCGACATCGTGCTCACGCACCTGGATTTCGACCATGCCGGCGGCCTCGACGATTTCCCCGAGGCCCGCGTGCACCTCATGGCCCGCGAGCGCGAGCACGCCGAAAGGCAGACGACCTGGCTCGACCGCCAGCGCTTCCGGCCGCAGCAGTGGTCATCGCGCGGGCGCTGGCATACCTATGCCGGTGCGGCGGGCGAGCGCTGGATGGGCTTCGACTGCGTGCGCGAACTCGAGGGGCTGGATTCGAACGTGCTGCTGGTACCGCTGACGGGGCATACGCATGGCCACGCCGGCGTGGCGGTCCGTTCCGATGGCCGCTGGCACCTGCTCGCCGGCGACGCCTACTTCTTCCACGCGGAAATGGATCCGCTGCGCCCGCACTGCACGCCCGGCCTGCGTTTCTACCAGTGGATGATGGAAAAGGACCGCGCGCGTCGCCTCGCCAACCAGGAACGCCTGCGCGTGCTGCGTCACGACCACGCCGGCGAGGTCGAGATCTTCTGCTCGCACGACGTGCTCGAATTCGAGCGCGTCTCCGGCCGCGCGGTGGACGTTCCGGCGGATCAGCTCCTGCGCTCCGGATCGATGCGCATGCAGACGCCCGCGCCGCCCTCGTGGACGCGCGACGCCCCGCAGGCCGGCACGCAGGCGGGCTCGTGGTGGACGCGCGGCGACGGCGGCGACCACCACCCGCGTCGCCCGCACTGACCCCGCGCCCACACGCCGCCGCGCAGCATCGTCCCCTTCGGACATCGAAGGAGAGACCATGCCCGCCCCTACCGTCGTCATCACCGGCGCATCCAGCGGCTTCGGCCGCGGCGTCGCGCTGCGCCTCGCGCAGCAGGGCTGCAACCTCGTGCTCGCCGCGCGCCGCGGCCACCTGCTGGAATCGCTGGCCGCCGAATGCGGCAACGCGATCGCGGTGAACACCGACGTCGGCGATCCCAACGACGTCGAGAAGCTCGCCCGCGCGGCCATCGCGAAGTTCAACCGCATCGACGTCTGGATCAACAACGCGGGCGTGGCCGCGCTCGGCCCCTTCGAGGCCATCCCGCTCGCGGACCACATGCGCGTGATGCAGACCAACCTCGGCGGCGCCATCGCCGGCAGCCACGTGGCACTGAAGCACTTCCGCACCCAGGGCGCGGGCACGCTGGTCAACATCGCCTCGATGCTCGGGCGCACGCCGGCGCCGTACTACGCCTCCTACTGCGCGACCAAGTACGGAATCATCGGCCTCTGCGATGCGCTGCGGCAGGAACTCGCCGCGCAGGAGCAGACGGAGATCCGCGTCTGCGCCGTGCTGCCGATGGCGGCGGACACCCCCTTCTTCGACCACGCCGCCAACTACACCGGCCACACGCTGCAGCCGTTCCCGATCACCGATGCGGACGAAGTGGTCGAGGCCATCGTGGGCGTGGTGAACGCGCCGCAGGACGAGGTGACCGTCGGCATGTCGGCCGCGGCCGCGGTGATCGCCGAGCGCCTCTCGCAGACCGCCACCCACGGCATGACCGGCGCGATGACGCAGCTGCTGCAGGACGACGCACCGGAAGCGCCGGTGGAGACGGGCAACCTGCACCGGCCCTCGCCCATCGGCACCGGCGTGCACGGCAGCATCCTCGAGCGGCTGGACATGGAGCGGCAGCGCCCGCGCGGCCACTGAACCGCAGTCCGCATCGACCACGGCGGGCTCACCGCCGTGGCGCCAGCATCGACGCGCATCCGAAGGAGAACGTCATGACGAACACCACACCGCAGCAGCCCGGCCGGCCCACCTCCGGCCACACCGGCGCCGGCCTGATCGGCGATCTGGACACCGGCATCGACGCCGGCCGCGAGGCGCGCGA
>CAZNRZ010000032.1:17800-18928 GCA_964575535.1 uncultured Lysobacter sp.
GGCATCAGCCGCATCGGCAGCGGCACCACCGGCCTCAACAACTACTCGCCCGGCAGCGACCTCGCGGCCGGTCCCGATTCGCCGATGAACCGCGGGCAGATGGCCGGCGAGAGCGGCGGCGAGCGCGCCAGCGCTGGCACCAACGACGCCAACCGCTCCTCGCGCGACCACGGCAACACGCTGGACGACTGAGCGCTACGAAGCACGCGACCGGGCGGCATCGGCGCGCGCCCGTAGAATGACGCATGACCGACGCCGTCGAATTCACCGATCTCCCGCTCGCGCCCGCGCTGTTCCAGGGCCTCGACGCCGCCGGCCACGTGCGCATGACGCCCGTGCAGGCGCGCGCACTGCCGCCGATGCTCGAAGGCCGCGACGCCCTTGTGCAGGCCCCCACCGGCAGCGGCAAGACCGTCGCGTTCGGCCTCGCCCTGCTGCATGCGCTGGATATCCCGCGTATCGGCGTGCAGGCACTGGTGCTCTGCCCCACGCGCGAGCTGGCCGAACAGGTGGCGCGCACGCTGCGACGCCTCGCCACCGGCCTGCCCAATGCCAAGCTGCTCACGCTCACCGGCGGCGTGCCGCTGGCGCCGCACCTGGCCTCGCTCACGCATCCGCCGCATGTCGCCATCGGCACGCCGGGGCGCATCGTCGAGCTGGTCGAGAAGGGCGCGCTGGACCTGTCGACGGTCGGCACCGTGGTGCTCGACGAAGCCGACCGCATGCTCGACATGGGCTTCGAGGACGCGCTGCGCGCGATCCTGAAGGCCGCGCCGCGCCAGCGCCGCACGCTGCTTTTCTCCGCCACCTATCCAGACGCCATCCGCGACATCGCCCGCGCCTCCATGCGCGATCCGGTCGAGATCAGCGTCGACGGCGACGCGCAGGCACCGGCCATCGAGCAGCGCTTCATCGAGGCCGACGCCGCGCGCAAGCCCGCGGCGCTGGCCGCGCTGCTGGTCGACGAAGGCGATGCGAGCGCGCTGGTGTTCTGCAACATGCGCCGCGACGTCGACGAGGTGGCCGGCTCGCTGCAGCACCTCGGGTTCGCCGCCCTCGCCCTGCACGGCGACATGGAGCAGCGCGACCGCGACGAGGTGCTGGTGCGCTTCGCCAACCGCAGCTGCA
>CAZNRZ010000033.1:0-2439 GCA_964575535.1 uncultured Lysobacter sp.
GCTTGGGAAGCTGCAGTTCTACCATTGAACTACACCCGCACGGGGCGGAGTCTAGGCGCTGCGCGCGGCCCGTTGCAACGCGCGCATGCCCCGGCCGCCCGCGGGCGCGGGCGGCCGTATCGCGATCAGAAGCTGCTGCCGATCGTCATGAACACCGTCGCGTCGTTGCCGCCTTCGTGGCCGGCGGTGAGGCTCGCGCCCACGTCGGCCTTCATGCCGAACAGGTCGGTGCGAACGCCGAAGCGCATGGTCGCGTAGCTGTCGTCGAACACGACGCCCGGCACCGCATAGGCCGGGCTGCCGGCGATCGACTGCGAGCGCGCGAAGACCTCTTCCTGCCCGTCCTCGAACTCGCGGTCGTAGGTCAGCCGCGCGTACGGCGCCATGTGGTCGGACTCCACGCGCAGCTGCCAGCCGAGCTTGCCGACCAGCGAATCGATGTTCTGCTCCGGGTAGGCCAGCGAGGTGGACAGCGCGGGCTGGTCCTCGGCGAAGCCGTCGATGTCGATGCGCTGCGCGAGCAGGCCGAGCACCGGGCCGTGGCGCAGCGCGCCGTCGCCGAACTCGAAGCCGCCTTCGACGCCGGCGGCGAGGTTGCTGCCGTCGGCCGAGCCGCGGTGGATGCGCAGGGCCGGGCCGAGGCGCACGTGGCGCTCGGTGTCGAGGTCGAGCTGCGTCCAGCTCAGCTGGCCGTTGACCCAGGCACCGCCGCTGCGCCAGCCGACGTAGCCGCCGAGCGTGGCCTCGGCCTGCTCGAAGCTGCCCATGCGGTGGCCCCAGTCGAGCTCGCCGCGACCGAAGCCGCCGAACGCGCCATAGACGAGGTTGCCGCTGCGCCAGTCGACGCCCGCGGTGAGCGCCGGCGACACGCCGTCATAGACCTCGCCTTCGCCATAGCGCTGGAAATCGCCGCGCACGTCGGCCCACCAGCGCATGCCCTCGCCTTCGCTGGCGGCGCGTGCGTTCGCCTGCGCGTCGACGCGGTCGGCGCGCGCGCGGCCGGTGGTGGCCACGGAGTGCTGCATCAGCCCGATCTGGCGCGGCGCCTCGAGGATCGAGATCGCGTAGTCGCCCATGATCGCGTGGGTGGCCAGCGAGGGGTGCACGCCGTCGGCGAACAGGTAGGTATAGGGCGCGGAGGGCGAGGCGTAGTTCGCCGGGCTGCAGGTCAGCGACGACTGGGTCAGCGCCGGCAGGCACGCGGGCGAGGTGACGTTGGTGATGCCGAAGGTCGACGGGCTCGCCACCACTTCTCGCAGCAGGTTGTAGGTGTCGAGCGGGATCACGCGCAGCCCGGCCGTCGCCAGCCCGTTGAACAGCGCGTTGTTGTAGGTGCTCGACAGGCCCGTGAACTGCGCCTGCGCGGCCGTGCCCTGCGCGCGGGCGGCGGGCGTGAGGCCCATGTCCGGAAGCGTCGGCACGAGGATGTAGCGGGCGCCGGCGGCGGTCAGCGAATTGACGATGCCGATCTGCGTGGTGACCGCGGTGTTGAGCGTGCTCAGCGGCGCGCCTGCGCCGATCGCGAAGAGATCGTTCGCGCCACCCCAGACGGTGTACAGCGCGTTCGCATCGGCGCGGCCGCCATTGGCGTTGAGGTAGGTCGTGACCTGCGTCTGCAGCGAGGCGACCGGCACGTTGATCGGGCCGAAGGCCTGCGAGCCGTTCACGCCGACGCGCGCGCCGCCGGTGGCGTAGTTGGTGCCGCCCTGGTTCGCGGCGGCCGCGCTGGTGCCGTAGAAGTCGGCCAGGTACTCGGCCCAGACCAGGCCCGGATTGGTGGTGAAGCGGCCCAGCGACGCGGCCTGCGGGCCGGCGACCTGCACCAGCGCCGGGCGGAAGATGCCGGCATCGGTGAGGCTGTCGCCGAAGAAGATGGTCTGCGAATAGGTCTGCGCGGCGGCCGGCAGCGCGGCGAGGGCCAGGGCGGCAGCCAGGGCGGTACGGACTGGTTTCATTCGGTGCGTCCTTGGAATCGTCGGGAAACCGCCGGGCACCATGCGTACGCGGGCGGATGGGGCGGCATCGAATCACGCGCACGTGAAGACCGCAAGCGGCATCCGGCACGGGGCGGTTCCCCGGGCCGTCCGCGGGCGCGACAATGCGGGCATGACCTCGTCCACGCTTCGAATCAGCTTCAACGGCGAGCCGCGCGAATTCCCCGCGCCGCTCGACATCCCCGGCCTGCTCGCGAACGAAGGCCTCGGCGAGCGCCGCGTGGCGGTGGAGGTCAACGGCGAGATCGTGCCGCGCAGCCGGCACGCGGGGTTCGAACTGGCCGACGGCGACCGCGTGGAAGTGGTGCACGCGCTGGGCGGAGGGTGAAAACGGCCTGCTCGTGCGGCACGGCCGCACAGGGCGTTTGAACGCCCGCCGCGCTGCGGCGGGCCGGGCGAGCAAATCCGCGGTAGACGTGGCTTCGAAGTACCGCGGCACTGCCGC